>JAIWOH010000026.1 GCA_020216985.1 Nitrospira sp. | reverse complement strand
GCCTCCCACTTCCGCAAAGTCACATCCGATGTTGGACTGTTCCACGTCGGCCAGGGAAGTTTCCAAATAGCCCGCTTCGATCAAGGAAGATTGGGCCCGTTGGGGGACGGTTTGGTAAAGGACCAGATGGCCGATGTCACGAAACAGCCCCGCCACGTAAAAACGCTCACCGTGATCGAGGCCGCTCGATTCGGCGATCTTTCCCGCAAGCAGGGCGCAGAGCAGGCTCTTACGCCAGAACTTGGCGATATCCATCAGGTAAGCCGGCATTCCCGAAAATGTCCGTCCGACCGTGGCGGCGCCGATGACTTCCGCAGCCGCTTGCGGGCCGACGAGATGGACGGCGCCCTCGATGGTATCGATCTGTTGAGGAAACCCATAACGAGGGGCGTTGGCGACGCGAAGCAGTCCGGCTGACAGGGCCGGGTCTTGCTTGATGATGTCGGCGAGGTGGTCACCGGTCGAATCGGGGTCGTCCACGACGTTTCGCACGTGAACGTAAATTTCCGGTAACGTCGGAATAGATGCACAGGATTGGACCAGTTCTTCAGCCGACGGCATATGATCGACCTCTCGGAGGTCTGTAAAAAAAGAAAACCGGCTCCATATCCTCTATCGGCGGAAGGGGCGGGAACTGTAGCGGACCGTCCGCCGCACCCTCGCCCCGCCGGTTTGACTCGTCCAAAATCTCCGTGTTACCGTAAACACGGTGGGAGAATGCGACCGGTTGGATTCCGCCATGCCGGTCAGGGAAGAAAAAGTCGGGGGATCGCTCAAGCTCAAGAATAGAGCGAAGGAGTTGTAATGAAATTCGTTTGTCTCACCTGTGAAACGTACATGACCCTCGAGAAGGTTGAAAAGCCGGAAGAGGGGTCGCTGGGGGTCTTCTTCGGCTGCCCCTCCTGCAACGCCAAATTCTCGATGGTGACCAATGCGGGCGAAACCAATATGATGAACTCGTTGGGGCTCAAACTGGGCGCGCGTGCGGAGGCGACGGACCCTACGCTGGCGTCCTTGGCGGACAAGATGCAAAAGGCCAAGTCCGCGGTCTCGGCGGCTCCTTCAAAAACGGGAGAAAAAACGACCGGCGGTTGCCCGTTTTCAGCCATGGTCGCGGAGATGGGCTTGACGAGTTCGGGCAAGCCGTCTAACAGCGGGTCGTCGTCTGAATTCACCTGGACTCCGGACGCCAGGGAAAAGCTCGATCGCCTGCCTGCCTTCGTCAAACCGATGGTGCAGAGCAGTGTGGAAACCTATGCCCGCAAACAGGGGTTCAAAACCATCACACTTCAAGTGATGGACGATTCAAAAAACGACTCGCCGAACGGCCTTGTCTGGTCGCGCGAGGCCGAGCAGCGGTTGGAGAATATTCCAGACTTCATTCGCCCCATGGCCCGCAAGGAGATCGAACGGGTGGCCAGAGAACGGGGCTTGCAGACGGTGACGGCCCAGGTCATGGATGAGGCCAAGGAGAAGTTCCTGAAGTTCATGTAATCACGGTCGCTGTGTCATGCTCCTGTCGATCGTGGCCCATTCAGCCTGGCTGGATGGGCTTTTGATTTTTTGTGATCATTCCGTTCGGTCGCCTCCGTATTATAGAAGTGTGCTGTGTGTGCGGGCTCTTTCCCCCGCGGTTCGTTCTCGTTGCGGCATCGATGCATCGGGAACGGAAAATGGGTGGGCGGCGAGCGCATTGACTCTTTTGCAAGGCCTATGCTACGAGTACAAAAAGTTGACCGCCGTCGTCACACCACGGCGTCTTCGGCCGGTTCTGAAAGGGAGCCGGTGGAGAGGGAAGCTACCAGGGGAATGAACCATGGGCGGCCATAGTCATTGGGCAACCATCAAGCGGCACAAATCCGCGCAGGATGCCAAGCGTGGGAAGATCTTCACGCGGCTCATTCGAGAATTGACCATTGCGGCTCGGTCCGGGGGTGACCCAGACGGCAATCCGCGCCTTCGTCTGGCCATCTCCAAGGCCAAAGACGCCAATATGCCGAGTGACACGATCAAGAAGGCCATCCAGCGAGGGACGGGGGAACTGCCGGGAGTGTCCTACGAAGAATTCACCCTGGAAGGATACGGCCCCGGGGGCACCGCGCTGCTCCTTGAAATTACGAGCGATAATCGCAACCGTACGGTCGCGGAAGTGCGCAGCCTCTTGACCAAAAATAATGGGACCATGGCGGAGGCTGGAGCGGTGTCATGGCAGTTTCAAAAGAAGGGGCTTCTGACGGTTGAGAAAGGGAAAGTGGACGAAGATACGTTGCTGTCCGTGGCCCTCGATGCCGGCGCGGACGACGTCAAAGTCGGAGAGAAGATGTTCGAAATCGTCACGGCGCCCCATGATTTTGAAGCCGTGAAGAAGGCCTTGGCCGACGCGAAGATCGAAACCGCCCTTGCGGAGATCACCTATATTCCCCAAAGTACGGTCCGTCTCGATGAAAAACCCGCTGAACAAATGCTCAAGCTGATGGAAATCCTCGATGAGCATGACGATGTTCAGAGGGTCCACGCCAATTTTGACATCCCCGACGAGGTCATGGAAAAGGTTGCCGTCGCGGCTGGGTAGGCGTGCCCGGGACACGGACTCGTCGCCACCCGACGGGACGAGACGAGATGATCGCCCTTCTCACGGGAAAGCTCATCTTCAAGGCGCCGACCCATCTCACGCTGGACGTTCAAGGGGTCGGCTATGAAGTCCATATTCCCCTGAGCACCTATTACGCGCTTCCGAATCTCAACGAAACAGTCGCGCTTAACATCCATACCCATTTGCGGGAGGATGCCATTCAACTGTTCGGCTTTCTCTCGCCGCGAGAAAAGGATTCGTTTCTCTTGCTGACGACGGTGACGGGCATCGGTCCCAAGCTGGCGTTGAACGTTCTGTCAAGCATGCCGATCGCCGACCTCCTCCGCGCGATCCGGACCGAAGACGTCGAGAAACTGGCGACCATCCCCGGTATCGGGAAAAAGTCCGCGGGCCGTATTGCGCTGGAGCTTAAGGACAAGGTCGGCAAGGTCGAATCGGCTTCCGGTGAGACGCCGGTTCCGGAGACCGGCGGTTTCTTCGACGATGCCCTGTCCGCGTTGGTGAACCTGGGCTACCGCCCTCACGACGTGAAGGAAGCATTGAGGCGGGTCACAAAGACTGCGGCAGACCCTTTGCCGTTGACCAATCTCATTCGCGAAGGCCTCAAAGAACTTGCGAAGGGATGACGGAATGGTCGATCAATCATCGGCGGTCTTTGCTCGGTGTGCGCTTATCATTGGTCTGGGAACAACGTTGATCGTCGGAGCTGGGCCGGTGAGGGGGGTCGCGCAAGACGCACCCGAATCGCCTCCCACTGTTCGGATGACCTGCGGAACTTGTCCGCAAGGATATGCCGTCACCGGCGTCACGCAAGCGCCGGGGGTGTGTAAAGAGGATGACCCGACCCTGGTTGAATGTGTGCCGTTGGGAGCGAACCCTCTGGCGGTCTGCGGATCTTGCCCGGAGGGGTACGTGGAAATCGGAAGTTCCTCGGTGCCTGCCCGTTGTGGCGGCGGAGACGGCGGACGATTGACGCAATGCCAGTTGCAGAAGATGGAACAGAGTTTTCCGGACCCAAGCCGGGGAATGAAATTCTGCCCGCCGGATTGCGGCAATACACCCACACCGGGGCAAGGAACGTTGCCGCCTCCTCCCAAATATCAACGTGCGCCGAAAGAAAAATAAGTTCGGGTGGGGAGAGTGATGACCGAACGGATCGTGACCGATCGAGCGATGGATGAAGAGCGGGGGATCGAGCAGGCCCTCCGCCCGCAGGCGCTGAACGAATATGTCGGGCAAGACAAGATGAAGGAGTCGCTGCGCGTCTGCATTGAGGCAGCCAAACGGCGGGGGGAACCTCTCGATCATGCGATTTTCTATGGCCCGCCGGGATTGGGGAAGACCACGATTGCCCACATCATCGCCAATGAAATGGGCGCATCGTTACGGTCAACGTCGGGTTTGGTGTTGGCCCATGCGGGAGATCTGGCGGCGATTCTCACCAACCTGCAAGAGCACGACGTCCTCTTCATCGATGAGATCCATCGGCTGCCGGCCTCCGTTGAAGAAGCCCTCTATCCTGCGATGGAGGATTATCAACTTGATCTGGTGATCGGTCAGGGGCCGGGAACGAGGACGGTCAAGCTCGATCTGCCGCGATTTACCCTCGTGGGAGCGACGACGAGGGCGGGGGCGTTGACGTCGCCCCTCCGGGACCGGTTCGGTCTTGTGTACCGGCTCGAATTTTATTCCCCGGCCGAGTTGGAGGCCATTGTGACCCGCTCGGCCGGTGTGTTGGGCATAGGGATCGATCGAGACGGAGCGGCGGAAATCGCCGCCCGTGCGCGCGGGACGCCGCGCATCGCCAATCGGCTCGTCAAACGGATCAGGGACTATGCGCAGGTCAAGGCGGACGGCCATATTACCAAATCGGTAGCCCGCGAAGGGCTGGCGTGGGTCGGGATCGACGAAGCCGGATTTGACGATATGGACCGGAAGATTCTCTTGACGATCATCGACAAGTTCAACGGCGGACCGGTCGGGGTCGAGTCCCTGGCGGCGGCGCTCCAAGAAGACAAAGGGACCATCGAAGACGTGTATGAGCCCTATTTGATTCAGGCTGGTTTTCTTGATCGGACCGGTCGAGGCCGCCAGGCCACTAGACGGACCTTCGAATATTTCAACCGCTCGTTAAACCGGCTTCTTTAGCCAGATGAAGGTGCTCCAAGCGAGGGTTCGATTTGCCCCCTGCCGTTTCGTGGCCGCCTCTGTTAGATCGTGTATCTCCCTGCGCAAAGAGCCGTCCTTGCAATGGTTTTGAAGGTTCCTGTAAGATTCCACACTTGCTTAATAAGTTAGTGCGTGTAAAGGGGCCGCTCGAGACTCGTTGTAACACAGAGTCCAAGGCTTGGTGGTCATGCCCAAAGACTTGCTCGATTATCGCAATGAAATCGATCGGATCGATGACGAGATCATTCGTCTTCTCAATGAGCGATCCAAGCATGTGATCGAGATCGGGCGACTCAAGAGGGAGAAGGATGCGAACGCCAATCTCCATACGCAAGGGCGGGAGACGGCCATTATCGAACGATTGACCAAGCAAAACACGGGGCCGTTCCCAACTGAGGCGATTCGGTCGGTCTATCGGGAGATCATGTCGGCGTCGTTGTCTCTGGAGGGGCCTCAAACGGTGGCCTATCTCGGACCCAGGGCGACGTTCACCCACATGGCCTGCATGCAGAAATTCGGCTCATCAGCCCAGTACATTCCGGTGCACAGCATCAAGGAAGTGTTCAATGAGGTCGAGCGGGGGCGGGCCCATTTCGGTGTCGTGCCGATCGAGAATACGACCGAAGGTGTGGTCAATCACACGCTGGACATGTTCATTGACTCGAACTTGCTGATCTACGGCGAGATCCTCCAAGAGGTCACTCATCATTTACTGTCAAGGTCCACTCTTCTTGAAGAGGTGAAGAAAATTTATTCTCATCCGCACGCCATCGCCCAATGCCGCAATTGGCTGGAGACGCATCTGCCGCACGTTCCGGCCGTGGAGGTGGCCAGTACGGCTCGGGCCGCCGAGCTCTGCGTCGATGAACCGTCGTCCGCCGCGATCGCGTCGGAATTGGCCGGACAATTGTACGGATTGAACGTGATCCGGGCTCGCATCGAAGACAATGTCAACAACATGACCCGCTTTCTGGTGTTGTCTCAGAAACCGTCCGAGCGGACGGGACGAGACAAGACGTCGCTGATGCTGTCGATCAAAGACAAGGTCGGGGCCCTCTACGAGCTTCTGCGCCCGTTCGCCTCTCATGGGATCAACATGACGAAAATCGAATCACGGCCTTCACAGCGCAAAGCGTGGGAGTACATTTTCTTCGTCGACGTCGAAGGACATATTACGGAAGATCGGGTCAGCAGGGCGGTTGAAGAAGTCAAAGGACGCTGCTTGTTCATGAAAATTCTCGGTTCCTATCCGATATACAGTTGATCTCATGGCGCTTCACATTCATCCCGACATCCAATCGCTGACCCCCTATGTTCCGGGAAAACCGATCGAGGAGTTGCAGCGCGAACTCGGGCTTGGTCGAGTGATCAAGCTTGCCTCCAATGAAAACCCGATCGGGCCTTCTTCCAAAGCACTGGCGGCGCTGGCGGGGGCGACCGACAACCTGCATCGCTATCCCGACGGCGGAGGACATCGACTCAGGCAAGTCCTCGCCGAACGGTGGAAGGTGTCGAGCGAGCAGATTATCTTGGGAAACGGGTCCGACGAGCTTCTTGGATTATTGGCCCGGGCGTTTCTGGCTCCCAGCGATGACGCGGTCATGGCCGACCATACCTTCGTGATCTACAGGATGGAAGTGACGGCCGCGCACGGCAATCCCATCGTCGTGCCCCTGACGAACTGGACCCACGATCTTGACGCCATGGCCAGGGCCATGACGCCGAGAACCAGACTGCTGTTCGTCTGCAATCCCAATAATCCCACGGGGACTATGGTGTCGGCCGACGAAGTCGGCCGGCTGATGGCCGCGGTGCCGAACGACGTGGTCGTCGTGTTCGACGAGGCGTATTTCGAGTACGTTCGCGATCCACGGTTTCCCGATACGATCGCCTATGTCAGGGACGGTCGAAACGTCGTGGTGCTGAGGACTTTTTCCAAGATTTACGGGCTGGCCGGGCTGAGAATCGGGTACGGGATTACCACGCCTGAAATCGCGGGCATTCTGAATCGGATACGGCCTCCGTTCAACGCGAACAGCCTCGCCCAGCGGGCGGCTGCGGCCGCGCTTGGCGACGAGGAACACGTGGCGAGAAGTCGATCCGTCAACGCCGAGGGCATGGAGCAGGTCGGTCAAGGGCTTAAGGCGCTTGGATTGACTCCGATTCCAAGTCAAACTAATTTTCTGTATTTCGACGTTGGCCGGGACGGGCGGCAGGTGTTTGAAGCCCTGCTGCGTGAAGGGATTATCGTGAGACACATCGAAGGAACGATGCTCCGTGTCACCATCGGTCTGGCCGACGAGAACGCCGCTTTCCTTCAGGCCTTGAAAAAGGTCTTGGCGTGCGAGACGTGATGGAAGGGCGAGGGAATCATGATCATTGTCTTGAAGCCTGATGCGTCTGAAAGCCAGGTGGATCACATCATCGATCGGCTGCGGGATCTGGGATTGAAATCGCAGATCTCCACCGGCCAGGAACGTACGATCATCGGCGTCATCGGCGACGATCGCATTTTGCACAATCAACCGCTCACGGCTCTGCCCGGCGTCGAAAGCGTGTTGCCCATTCTGGCTCCTTGGAAGCTCGTGAGCCGCGAGTTCAAAAAAGAATCGACAGTCATCGACGTCAACGGAGTCAAGATCGGCGGCAAGAAGATCGCGATCATGGCCGGCCCCTGCGCCGTGGAGCGGCTGGAGTTGACGGTGGGCATCGCCCATGAAGTGAAGGCGGCCGGCGCCTCGATTTTGCGAGGGGGCGCCTATAAGCCCAGGACCTCTCCCTATTCGTTTCAGGGGTTGGGGCGGGAAGGACTCGATTATTTGGTGGAGGCCAGAAAACAGACCGGTCTTCCCGTCGTCAGCGAAATTCTGGATACGAGAGACATCGAGCTGTTTCTTGAGAAGGCGGACATCATTCAGATCGGCGCGCGAAACATGCAGAACTTCGAGTTGCTGAAGGAGGTCGGCGCCTACGACAAGCCGGTGCTTCTCAAGCGAGGGCTGTCGGCGACCATTAAGGAATTTCTCTTGTCCGCGGAGTACATCATGTCCCGGGGCAACCAAAACGTCATGCTCTGCGAGCGGGGCATCCGCACGTTCGAAACGCAATATCGCAACACCCTTGATATCGCCGCGATTCCCACGCTGAAAGAATTGTCGCATCTGCCGGTGATCGTGGACCCCAGCCACGCCACGGGAAAGTGGGATTTGGTGGCCCCCATGTCGAAGGCCGCGATCGCGGCGGGCGCCGACGGATTGCTCATCGAGGTGCATTCCAATCCCGAGCGCGCGTTGTGCGACGGGGAAGAGTCGATCAAGCCCTCGAAGTTCAAGGCGCTGATGCGCGACCTGGAGAACATCGCCAAGGTCGTAGGAAGGGAGCTGTAGAGGCCTCCATGGCGGTTCATTTCAAGCAAGCGGCAATCGTCGGGGTGGGATTGATCGGCGGCTCGCTGGGAATGGTGCTGCGCGGCAAAGCCCTGGCCGATCATGTCGTGGGCATCGGTCGTCGCGAGGAAAACCTCAAAACCGCCGTTGAAATGGGAGCGATCGACCGGTACGTGTCGGACCCAAAAGACGGCGTGCGGGGATCGGATCTGGTGATTTTGGCCACACCGGTCGATACCTACGAGCGGCATCTCAAGGAATGGGCCCATTGTCTGGAGCCGGGAACGATTGTGAGCGACGTGGGGAGCGTCAAAGGTTCGTTGGTCGAGCGGTCCGAGGCGGTCATGCCCCCGGGCGTGCATTTTGTGGGCGCCCATCCGATCGCCGGAAAGGAAAAAACAGGGGTGGCGGAGGGATCGGCTCACCTGTTCAAGGGGGCGCGGTGCATCGTGACACCCACGAAGAAGACCGATCCGCAGGCTTTAGAGCGGATCAAACGGCTGTGGGAGGAAACCGGATCGATCCTGCTGACGATGGACCCCCACCTGCACGATCAAATTCTCGGGGCGGTCAGTCACCTCCCTCATGCCGCCGCGTTCGCCCTGATGATTGCGTTGGCCGACATGCGCGATCATCGGCTCTCCTCGTTGGATTTGGCCCGTCATTCCGGCGGTGGTCTGCGGGATACCACAAGAATTGCGGCCAGCTCTCCTGAAATGTGGCGTGACATTTTTGTATGGAATCGGGACAACGTGGTGCCGTTGATCGACATGTACCAGCGGGCACTGGACGAGCTCAAGCGCCTGATCGCGGCGGGCGACGCCGCCGGCATCGAGCGAGTGATCGAGCGCGCCAAGCGCGAGCGGGAAAAACTGAGCGATCCCGTTGCCGTTGCAACGTAAACAATGAAGACCGCCTTGACCGTCACGCCGGGCCCCTCTCTCAAAGGGACGATCAGCGTTCCAGGTGATAAATCCATCACACACCGAGCCATCATTTTTGCGTCGTTGGGAGAGGGTGTCAGTACCGTCTCGGCCTATTGCCGAGGGGA
Source organism: Nitrospira sp. (assembly GCA_020216985.1). Taxonomy (GTDB): domain Bacteria; phylum Nitrospirota; class Nitrospiria; order Nitrospirales; family Nitrospiraceae; genus Nitrospira_D. The sequence continues at coordinate 801 of JAIWOH010000026.1, read as the reverse complement.
GGACTGCCTCAACACCATGCGGGCGTTTCGCGAGCTGGGCATCCGGATCGACGAGACGCCGGAACGTCTGACCGTGCACGGCAAAGGGTTGAGGGGATTGAGCGAGCCCGATTTGCCGATCGATTGCGGCAACTCGGGAACGGGAATCCGTTTGCTGGCGGGATTGTTGGCGGGACAGGACTTCTTCACCGTCCTGACGGGAGACGAATCGATCCGACGTCGGCCCATGGGGCGGGTGGTCAAACCCCTGCGCGAGATGGGCGCCGTGATTGCGGGACGCAAGGGAGGTGAGTTAGCTCCGCTGGCGATCACCGGAAAACAATTGCGCGGGACGACCTATGTCTCGCCGGTCCCCAGCGCCCAGGTCAAATCGGCGCTGCTGCTCGCCGGCCTCTTTGCCGAAGGAACGACGCGCATTCAAGAGCCGCGGCTGTCGCGAGATCATACGGAGCGGATGTTTGAATCGTTCGGCGTGCCCCTCTTGCGTGAGGGGAACACGTTGATCCTGGAAGGGCGGCCGAGTGTGGGATGGGCGGGACGGCAGATGGTCGTTCCCGGTGATTTCTCCTCCGCTGCGTTTTTCATCGTGGGAGCGACGATCGTCCCCGACTCCGACGTCACGATCACGAACGTCGGGTGCAATCGGACCAGAACCGGCTTGCTCGAGGTGCTGAAGAGAATGGGAGCCGATATTCAGGTGCTTCGCCAATGGGAAGAGGGAGGAGAGCCGGTCGCCGATCTTCGTGTGCAGTCGGCTCCCCTCACGGGCGTGACCATCGGGGCGGATCTTATTCCGCAGAC
>JAIWOH010000025.1 GCA_020216985.1 Nitrospira sp. | reverse complement strand
CATCGATGAATTTCCCATTCTCTGCGTGGCGGCGTCGGTTGCGGAAGGGGAAACCGTGATTTCCGGAGCGGAGGAGCTCCGCGTCAAGGAAAGCGATCGAATCGCCACCATGGCCGCCGAATTACGAGCGATGGGGGCTCGGATCATTGAAAAACCCGACGGCATGATCGTTCAAGGGCTTGGCGCGAACGGGGCAAACGGTCGCCTCAAAGCCGTCGGCACGGCGCGGAGTCACGGGGATCACCGAGTCGCCATGTCGCTGGCCATCGCGGGATTGATGGCCGACTCCGACACGACCATCGCCGAGAGCGGGTGCATAGAAACCTCTTTCCCGAACTTTGAATCCCTGTTGGCTCAATTGTTGACCCGCGAGGCCGGGGCACTATAATGATGGCGGCTTGTCGGGTGGTCGCGGACGGAAGGACGAGGCGGGCGTGATCATTGCCATCGACGGGCCGGCCGGAGTCGGCAAAAGCACCGTGGCGAAGTTGTTGGCGGCCAAGTTGGGGTTTCTGTATCTCGACACGGGAGCCCTCTATCGGGCCGTCGCCTGGAAAGTGCTGAAGTCGGGGATCTCACCGATGGACCATGAGCGGGTCAAGGAGCTTTTGCCTGTGACGTCCCTTGATATCCGATTTCACGACGGCACGATGCGGGTGTTGCTTGACGGGCGTGACGTGACCGGCGAGCTTCGCACGCCGGATGTCTCGACTGCGGCATCCTCGGTGTCCGCCATCCCGGCCGTCCGAGAGTGGCTGATTCCCGTTCAACGCCAAATCGGCGAGCGTGGTTCCGTGGTTGTGGAGGGACGCGATATCGGGACGAAGATCTTTCCTTCCGCCCCGCTCAAGTTTTTTCTGGATGCGGATGCGAAAGTGCGGGCGGAGCGCCGCCACCGGGAACTGGTCGCCGCCGGTCACGCGGGAGCGATGGAAGCGACGTCCCAGGATTTATCTAGGCGAGACATGCAAGACCGCACCCGCTCGATCGCCCCGCTGGTTCCGGCCGCCGATGCCCGGTCGATCGATACCTCCGACCTCAGTGTCGAGCAAGTGGTGGAGCGGATGATGACGGCGGTGTCGGCCGCGCTGTGACCGCCATTGTGTACGGCATTTTGTGGGTGTTAGTCAGGGCGATAGGCCTGGTCTGGTTCCGCTACCGGGTTGAGGGAGCGATTCCGTCAAGCGGAGGCCTGCTGGTGGCCGCGAATCACGCCAGTTATCTCGACATTCCGCTGCTCGGATGCGGGATGACGCGCAGAGCGTGGTATCTCGGACGCAGCGACCTGTTCCCTGTTCCGGTCTTGAACGCCGTGCTCCGGTCGTTGGGCTGGATTCCCGTACGGATGGGGCGGCTTGATCGAGAGGCGTTCGGCAAGGCGATCGATTTGATTCGAGCGGGGAAGGTGGTGGTTATTTTCCCCGAGGGCGGTCGGAGCCGGGATGGTCGTCTGCGGCCTCCGAAAGCGGGGATCGGCGTCATTGTTTCGAAGACCGGATGCCCGGTCGTTCCGGCTTATCTGAAGGGAACGTTCGAAGCGTTGCCCACCGGAGCCCGGTGGCCTCGAAGACGGCCGGTGACGGTTCGATTCGGAGCGCCTCTTCGATTCGAGACGGACGGGAGGAAAGAAAAGGGAGTGGAGAGCAAACGGTTTTATGAAGAGGTCAGTCGGACCGTGATCGAGCGTATCGCAGCCTTGGGCGAGGTCCCTTCTCCTCTTGGGAAGGACGGTCTGGGAAGTGATGCGTCGGAATCGCCGATCGCCGGGGTTCGCAACGCTGAGTGAGCCCGGTGCAATCACCATCAGCACCCGACGAAGGTCGGAAGAGTAGGACGTCACATGGGAATGGCAGCCAAAGACAGTGAGGCACAGTTGGATCGAGACGCATTGGCCGCGTTGTATGAAGAAACGTTCCGCAATCTGGAAGAAGGGACGATCACCGAAGGCCGAGTGGTCGCGCTCACCAAAGACAAGGTGGTCGTGGACATCGGCTACAAATCGGAAGGCATGATTCCCAGCGACCAGTTTTCCCCGGAAGAACTCTCCGCTCTGAAGGTCGGGGACAAGCTCCAAGTGTACATCGAGGAATGTGAGGATGCGGAGGGGAATCTCGTTCTGTCCAAAGAAAAAGCCGACAAGATGAAGATCTGGGAGGAGCTCGAACGGCTCTATAAAGAAGAGAAGAGCATCGAGGGCAAGGTGATCTCCCGGATCAAGGGCGGCATGATGGTCGATATCGGCGTCAAAGCGTTCTTGCCGGGCTCCCAGATCGATCTCCATCCGGTTCGTGATCTGGACGCGCTGGTCGGCAAGACCTTCCCATTAAAAATCATCAAGATCAACCATCGGCGCGGCAATGTGGTGGTTTCCCGTCGCGTGCTGTTGGAGGAGACAAGGGATAAAAAGCGGCAGGTCACGCTGGCTAATCTCAAGGAAGGGCAACTCATCCAAGGGACGGTTAAAAACATCACCGATTACGGGTCGTTCATCGATCTCGGCGGGATCGACGGATTGCTTCACATCACCGATATGTCGTGGGGGCGCATCGGACATCCGTCGGAAATGTTTACGGTGGGGGACAAGGTTGAAGTCACCGTGCTGAAGTACGATCGCGAAACCGGTCGCATTTCTTTGGGATTGAAGCAAAAAAGCGCCGATCCTTGGACCAATGTTGTCGCCAAATACCCTGTGGGCGCCAGGGTGCGAGGTCGTGTGGTGAGCCTGACCGATTACGGCGCGTTCGTCGAGCTCGAGCCCGGCGTCGAGGGCTTGGTGCACGTTTCCGAAATGTCTTGGACCCATGAAGTCAGGCATCCGTCGAAGGTGGTGGGAGTAGGGGATCAAGTGGAAGCCGCGGTGCTGAACGTCGATCCCGCGAGCAGGAAAATTTCCTTGGGCATGAAACAGACCGCCCCCAATCCATGGGACATGATCGAGACCAAGTATCCCATCGGCACCAGAATCGAGGGGAAAATCAAAAGCTTGACCGATTTCGGCGCCTTTGTCGGGCTGGATGAGGGCATTGACGGCCTGATTCATATTTCCGACATGTCCTGGACCAAACACATTAAGCATCCGTCGGAACTCTTTAAGAAAGGTCAGCGAGTGGAAGCCGTCGTACTGCGGATCGACAAGGAGAAAGAACGGCTATCGCTGGGGTATAAGCAATTGACCCGTGATCCGTGGGAAGACGCGATTCCATCGCGGTACCACGTGGGGGATTCCGTGGTCGGCAAGGTGAGCAAAATCGCCGATTTCGGGATTTTTGTCGAGTTGGACGGCGAGGTCGAGGGACTGATTCACGTCAGCGAGACGGGAATCGAGCCGCATGCCAAGCTTGAAGAAAAGTTCAAAGTGCAAGACAATGTGACGGCCAAGATCATTAAGGTCGATCGGGACGAGCGAAAAATCGCCTTGAGCCTTCGGGATCATCAGCTCGATTCCGAGCGCAAAGAGGTCGATGAGTATCACTCGGCGCAAGGTGCGCCGGACCAAAGTCTCGGGCGGGCGGCCAAGCAAAACAGGAGATCGCCACAGACCGGCGACTGAGGTGAGCCGTTGCAGGTCTGGCGAGCGGCGGATCGTTCCGTTGCTCATGGATGGAGCGCATGGAAGAAGAGACCGGGCAAATCGATCGTCCTCGAAGGCGTCGGCCGCTGCGCACCCTATTGTTGGCGCTCGTGGCCGGTCTGGGGTTCCTGATCGTTGTCAACGTCTTGTTCCCCGACCTGGACTTATCAAGCGGGGATCGGATCGCGTTGATTCGGGTCGAAGGAATTATTCTTGATTCCCAAGAGACGGTCGGCGAGTTGAGACGGTTCAGTGAGAATCCGGCCGTCAAAGCCATCGTCTTGCGCATTGACAGTCCGGGGGGGGGAGTGGTTCCCTCTCAAGAAATCCACGATGAGATCAAGCGTGTCCGGATGAAAAACAATAAGGCGGTCATTGCTTCCATGGGGAGCGTCGCGGCGTCGGGCGGGTATTACATCGCTGTGGCGACCGATCGAATCGTCGCCAATCCAGGCACGCTGACCGGCAGCATCGGCGTGATCATGGAAACGGCCAATATCGAAGGGTTATTGCAAAAAATCGGCGTCGAGGGGGTCGTCATTAAAAGCGGCAAATACAAGGACGTCGGCTCGCCGCTTCGTAAAATGAGCGACGAAGAGCGGGGGTTGCTGCAAAGTGTGATGGACGACGTCCACAAGCAGTTCATTGAAGCGGTGGCTGAGGGACGGGCGATCGAAATGACCGACGCACAAGCCTTGGCGGACGGAAGAATTTTTACCGGTCGCCAAGCGAAGGACGCCAAGCTTGTCGACGAATTGGGTGATCTGGAAGACGCCATTCAGTTGGCTGCGGACGTCGTCGGGATTGAGGGGCCACCCAAAGTCGTCGAACCACGTCGGCGATTTTCCCTTCGTCAGATGTTGGAATCGAAGATGACGGGGCTCTTCCCTCAACTGCATTTTCACCCGGGCATCAGCCTGAAGTATTTGATGGTGTTTTGAGGCCAAACACTCCGGCGTTTACGCCGATGAGCGGCATATTGGAGCCGTCAATGATTCAAGAGGGAGGGACATGACAAAGGCACAAATCATCGAACAGGTCTCAGAACAAGTCCCCACATTGACGAAGCGGCAAGCCGAAGTCGTCGTCAACACGATTTTCGATTGCGTCAGAGACTCGCTTAGGAACGGCGATAAAACGGAAATCCGAGGATTCGGCAGTTTCAGACTCCGAGCGAGGCGCATGAAAGAAGGTCGCAATCCCAAGACCGGCGAGACGGTGGCCGTGCCGGCGAAACGAGTACCGTTTTTCAAAGCCGGAAAAGAGTTGAAAGAACTCTTGAACAAGTAACCGCCAAAGCAAGGCGAAACGATGTCCGATTTACGGGAACAAGCCGCAACCGAAGTGTCCTGGAGTACCGATGCGCTTCGACGGTTGGAGCGGGCGCCGGTTTTTCTCCGCCCCATGGTGCGCCGTTTGGCCGAAAAAAAAGCGCGCGAGTTGGGGTACGCTGAAATCACGGGAGAAATCCTCGACCAATTCAAAAGCCAAATGATGGGCGGAGCGGGCGCACGGGCGGGAAGTCCATCGACGGACGAAGCAAGCGCAGGACGGAATCTCCCATGGACCGCCGCCGCCCGTGAACGACTGGCGAGCGTGCCGGAGTTCATGCGTCCGATGATCCAACAAATCACCGAAGAAATCGCCAAGGAACGAGGCCACCTGGAAGTCAACGTCGAGTTGTACGACAAGGTCGAATCACTCGGTGACCAACCGGACGGTGAGGAGACGACGATGGAATGGACTGATGGAGCCGAGGCGATGCTCCAGGAGAAACTGAGCCAGACGCCTCCCATCGCGGTCGACTTCGTTTCCGACATGCTGAAGCGCGACGCGGGGGATATGGCCAGGCAGAGAGGGGTGAATCAAATCGATGAAGCCACCCTGCACGACCTGTGGGAGTCTCCGCTTCGCCGAGTCGCATGGACCGACGAGGCGTGGAAGCGACTCCAGTCGTCTCCCGACTTCGTGCGCAGCGGGATTCGAAAGGCGGCGGAGCGGAGGGCAAGGAAGCTGGGATTGCCGGAGATTGATTCCGCTCATCTGACCCTATTTAGAAATCAAGCGATGATGAAAGCGGTCAAACGCATTCGCTCGTTCGGGTATCGCGAGCTGACGTTTGACGCGTTTGAAACGGCGCTCCAACGGACAAAACGTCTCCAGGGAAACGACCAGGCGCAAAAGCGACTCCAGGAGATTCGCAGCCACTTTGCCGACCCTTCGACCAAGAAACCGGAAGGAGGCACGTTGGGCGCTGAACTCATGGATCGTTTCCGGAAGTATCTGAAGGGAGAAGGAACGCTGCCGTAAGTCGAGCAGGCGCGGCGAACCTTGCCTTTGCCCTTCGATTTCAACATACACCCCGACTCAACGGACTTCAGCGAACCTCTCTCGCCGGGAAAAATTCCACACTGCCTTCCCGGTGAGGGGTAAGATCCGAGAGCGGAATTCGAGGCAGACTACGCCGCTAATTAGGAAGCCGTGGTGGATTTGGGCCAGAATTTATGGCGGATTTGGGGCAACGGTTCGTTTTCAAAATTTGGAATATCGTAGAGGCAACGGTCGATGGTCGCCACTTCTTCTTCGGTCAATTCCAGTGTCACCTTTTTCTTCCAAAATTGATCCAGCGTGAAGTAATCACCGGATGAGGGTTTTTCCGCCAACAAGGCCTTCATCTTTTGAAATCCCGCCGAGTCGACACCGCCGATGCGTCCCTTGTTCCGATCGTGGCACCAACGCAGCACCTCTGCGATCCCATACATGGTAATGTCGATTTTCACGGTGTCACCCATTGCATTCCTCCTACAAGAAAGGGATCTGATTCTAGCGTAATCTCGATCTGAAATTCAAAGGTCATGACATTGTCAGGGGAAAGACCCCTTTCGTATACTCAGCGATGACCTCCTCTTGTCAGGCAAGGGAGCGCGCGGGACTCTTCGAGAGCCGATCAGTCGGCCGGTCGCGCTTCATGGTGAGACGGAGTTCATGAACGACGGAAAAGAACATGAATTGCAAGAAGGCGCTGTCCGTCAAACGGTACCTCGTTGCCGTCGTGATCGGTCTTGAGTTGGGGGCCTTGATCGGTTGTCCAAAACCGGAGCAGTACACTCCTCCCGACCTTTTTTATTATTTCGCCAGCTACAAGGTCGGGAAGAACCCCACGACCGTCGTCGCGGCTGATTTCAACCATGATTCCTACACCGACCTGATGACCACCAATATTGCGAGTGACACGTTGTCCATCTTGTTGGGCAACGGCGACGGAACCTTTCAGGACCAGATCCAGCTTCATGTTTGCCAGGAACCGCGCTCCCTTGTCCTGGGCGATTTCAACCACGACCTTCATGAAGACGTGGCCCTTGCTTGTTCGGGAGGCGATGAGATCGAAATCCTGTTTGGTCACGGGAACGGCAAGTTTACGGAAGGTCCTCGTTATCCGGTCTATCGCGCACCCGTGTCTCTTGCGAGCGATGACTTGAACGGTGATCAGCACCTCGATTTGGTCGTCGCGTTGCGCAACGACAAGGTCAAGGTGTTTCTCGGCGACGGGACCGGCGAGTTTAAGCCGGGCGCCCAGTATGAGTATGGAGACACCCCTACGTCCATCACTCTGTCCGATCTCGATGGCGACGGGAAACTCGATCTCATCGTCACAAACGGCGGCCACATGTCGAAAGGAGTCTCGATTTGGCTTGGCAATGGAGATGGGTCGTTTCGAGATCCTAAAGACTACCCGGCCGGCAGGCGACCGTTGGGAGTGACTCTGGCTGATTTCAACAACGATCGGCGGAGCGACCTCTTGGTGATCAACGGAGAAAAAGACAGCATCACCACGCTGCTCGGCAACGGAAACGCGACGTTTCGTCCCGGGCGCGACTCCGGAGCCAATGCCGGACCCAATTGCGGGTTGGCGCGGGATTTCAACGGAGACCATCTGGTTGACGTGGCCGTCGTCAACCTCCAATCAAGCGATCTGTCCATCCTCTTTGGGAAAGGCGACGGGACGTTCCACTATCCTCCGCGGAATTATCGAACGCAAGCCGGGCCGTTTGCGGTCACATTGTTTCGCGCGACGACGACCGGAACGGAAGAGCCCGGTTTGGCCATTGCGGACAACGGAAGCGGGAGCGTCTCGATTTTTCTCCATCGCGGCTTAAGACCGTCGTAACCGTGAAGCGTTCGGGTATCGAGCGGCGGCGGAACGTCGCTTCGTGCAAACGCGTCTCTGCTTGACAGCATTGAGACCCTCCGATACAGTTGCCCGCGAGCCCACCTTTATGGCGAGCACTCACAACGATGGCGCTTCGATCGTTTCTTTGGTGGTTCATGATAGGGGCGCTGCTGACCCTCTCCGTGCTGATGGTTCAGGGCGGGGTTCGTGATTTGTGGGAGGGAACCCAGCGTGCCGGTGAAACGAACATCTTCGTATATTTCGGCACCACGCTGCTTGGCGGCGGGTTGCTCGCCGGGTGCGTCGCGCTGATCATGAACCGACTTCGGTGATTGAAAGCCCGTCTCAGAGAATGCAATGCAATGTTTCAGGTGTAACGGGTGCATGACGGTTGAGCGACATTACACGTTGCTCAATCGACGGATTCATGCCCGGTGTATCAACTGTGGGTTCTGGATTGATCTGGCTGATTTGCTCAGGTTTTTCCACAAGGTGATCGACAGCGGACTTAAAGGGCAAAAGGTCCAGGAAACCTTATCGTTGTGATAAGGAGGCGTTCGCTCTTGAGAGAAAAAGTTCAGGCACGACCGGTTTTCTCTTTGCCGATGCGCCGGTGCGCATCCGCTCTTGGACGGATGACGCGGATTGCAATGCTCGGCTTCTTTCTACCGCTCTTGTCGTCTGCAATGGCTTACGCCGAAAACGTCACCCCCCAAAACGTCGTCCCAAACAGCGAGACCGTCTATCCGGCCGCCTCTTTTCACCATGCTCTTCCGTGGAGAAAGGTGCCGGCTCACAGCGTGCTCTTAAAAGACCTCAAGTCCGGTCGAGTGCTGTATGAATACGAGGCGGGAAAACGGCTTTCTCCGGCGAGTTTAACCAAAATCATGTCGGCGCTCGTCATTCTTGAAAAGGGCCATCTGGAGGAATATGCCACCGTCAGCCGGAACGCCGCCGCCGCGCCCAGGAGCCACCTTGGACTGCGAACGGGCGAAGTGTTTCGCTTGGAGGATCTGCTCAAAGCCATGCTGATCGTCTCGGCCAACGACGCCTGTTTGGCGGCCGTTGAGCATGTCGGTGGAGATGAAGCGCAATTTGTTCGTCTGATGAACGAAAAGGCCGCCGAACTTGGGCTGAACGACACGCATTTCAACAACGCCTGTGGATTCGACGCGCCCGATCACTATTCCACGGCCGAAGACCTTGCCAAACTGAGTGAAATCGCCATGCGGCATCCGGTGTTTCGTGAACTCGTTCGCGAGAAGCGGGATCTCATTATGCCCGTCAGCGGACGTCGGTCGTATCTCTTGCACAACACCAATCGCCTGCTGGGGCGTATTCCTGGCGTCGAAGGAGTCAAGACTGGATTTACCTCCAAAGCAGGGCGCTGTCTTGTCGCCAAAGTATCCCAAGACGGCAACGATCTCCTCTTGGTGATCCTGAATTCCAATCGTCGTTGGATCATGGCCGAAAGTCTGATCGATTACGGCATTCGGCTCACTGGTTCTGCTCGATAGTCGCTGCTCGCGCGCTCGCGACGATTTTCGTGCGCCCATCGTTCCCGCCAGCGGGGCCGACGAATGCTTGCCGAAGGAATGCAAAGTTCCCCTCTCATCTGGCTTGGTTTCGCCGTCGCATCGGTCAGAGACCGAACATCGGCCGGGAGAGAAACATTCCGAGCCGCACGGCCATTCATCGTGCGGCGAATGAAACGGGATCGCGATTACGGCGAGCGGCTACCGAGGTTGGGCAAACTCGACGTTGACGTCCTTGCCCAGATAGTTGACTTGAAACCCCTGCTTATCATAGGCCAGAACGGCTCCCATGACGTTTTCATCTCCGTAGTCTTCAGCACCCAACACCTTTCGGATTTCATCGGGGCTGTCGCTGTTCAAAACGTTGCGGAAGAGGCCTCTCGTTTTGTATGCAAAGCGGTTGTTGATAAAAATGAGATCGACTTTTCCGTCTTGAACACGAACGCCGGCCATCGGCCCTGTTGGTTTCCGTTGATCGATCAGGAAAATAAAGTTGGCCTCCTGCTCGGCCTTGACGCCGGAGATTTTCCCACTCATCAGCGCCTCGACGGCCTTAGCCTCCGAATCACCGAGTCTGACTCCGAACAAAGACACGGTCAGACTCGAAACGCCTCTGGGCTCCATGACGTCGTCCTGGCTCAGTTCGTACGGCTCCGCAAAAACCGAGGAGCCCAAGCCGAACATGATCCCCATCACGAACCAAGCGGCCACCCTCGTTGTACG
>JAIWOH010000024.1 GCA_020216985.1 Nitrospira sp. | reverse complement strand
ACGATTCCCCATATTCTTCTCCTTTAATTGCGCGCGGTCTGCTGTTTGCGAATCTGCCCGTGCCTGCGGACAACGGCCTTGAGCGGTCCGTCGACGGGCATGGACTTGATTGTAAGAAGGAGGTGCGTCCGCTGCAAGAAACCGACTCGGCGGGACCTGGCGACACGGGAACAAAGGTCGAAACGGCATGGATTCTCACGCTAAGGCTGTGCGGCCGTCTGCAGCAACAGCTCGCCGAGCCGGCGAAGGCGGACAAAGTAGGCGAGAGGGGCGGCGTCCAGATCCTCCGTCACCGAATCAAGCTCCGTTAAACAGTCTTTCAGTATGGCCAATCGCTGGTCGTCAAGCCCGTCCGGACTGTCGAGATAATAGATCACACAGCCGCTGATGACCGTGTCCAAGGTCATCAGTTGACCTTGATGCGAGCTGGAAAACACGGGCCAGTCCTCTTGGCGGTGTCGGTTCCATGCGGTCTCGATTTGCTGTTTCGTCATGGGATCCTCCGGCATCCGATCGGCATCCGGCCGTCGTCCGGCGCAGTCCGCCTTGTTTTACGGATAAAGACCGCGCTGGAGATGCGCCTGCGCAACCTGATCGATTCCGCTCATGAGCGCCGCCATGCGCATCGACGTCTTTTGCCGCCGAGACAATTCGAGCGTGCGGTGAAAGGCCGAGGTGATCAAGTTTTGGAGCCGCCGTTGGATGTCTTCGGCGCTCCAAAAAAACCGCTGCAGATCCTGCACCCACTCGAAGTACGATACGATGACGCCGCCCGAATTGGCCAGAATGTCCGGAACGAGAAAGACGCCCTTCTCCATCAGAATGCGATCGGCGTCCAGCGTGGTCGGGCCATTGGCCCCCTCGACGAGAATTTTGCAGCGCAGGCGGGACGCGTTTTTGGCCGTGATCTGCTCGGACAGGGCGGCGGGGACGAGCATCGTACAGTCCAGCTCCAATAGATCATCGTTGGTAATGGGCTCGCCCAGCTTGGTTTCCTGGAGGGACCGCCCTTCTTCGCGATATCGGCGGAGCAGTTCCGGAATGTCGAGCCCTTTGGGATTGTACAATCCCCCGGTTACATCACTGACGGCGACCACGCGGGCCCCCTCTTGTTGCAGGATGCGCGCGGTATGAGAGCCGACGTTTCCGAATCCTTGGATCGCCACCGTTGCGCGGTCAATGGATAGCCCAAAATGGCGCAGCGCTTCTATGGCCACATACACGACTCCGCGTCCGGTGGCTTCCTCGCGGCCGAGGCTGCCGCCGAGCGACAGCGGCTTGCCGGTCACGACGCCCGGGACGGCGTAGCCGACCTGTTGGCTGTAGGTGTCCATGATCCACGCCATGACTTGGGCGTCCGTTCCGACGTCTGGAGCCGGGACGTCCTTGTCGGGACCGATGAGCGGAAAGATTTCCGCGGCGTATCGCCTGGTCAACCGCTGCAATTCCGAGCGGGACAACGTTTTTGGCGCCACCCGGATGCCGCCTTTGGCTCCTCCATAGGGGAGGCCGACCAAGGCGCATTTCCAGGTCATCCACATGGCCAACGCCGCCACCTCGCCGAGGCTCACGTCCGGATGATAGCGAATGCCTCCTTTGGAGGGGCCGCGCGAGGAATCGTGTTGGACTCGATAGCCGGTAAAAACCTCCACCCGTCCGTCGTCCATGCGGACCGGAAGGCTGACGACCAGTGAACGCTGAGGCAGCTTCAGCCGCTCGCGCAGATTGGGATCCAAGCGCAGAGCCTCTGCCGCCTCGTCGAATTGCGCCACGGCTAATCGGAACGTATGGGTATCAAGTTCCTGCATAACTCCTCATAGCTAAGCATGAGAGGGCACGAACCGTGAAATTTCATCAGAGGCGCCGATGTGATCGTCTGGAATCTGTACAGTCGTAGTCCATTCGATGCCGAATACTTCGCCAAAGATCTCGGCAAGGTCGCGTTTGACCGTTGCGACCGAAAGGCCCGTGGTTCCCAGGCGGCTCATGGTCGTCATGCGGCAATCCGAGAGACCGCACGGTCGGATAAGCTTGAATGGCGAGAGATCCATGTCGACGTTCAGCGCGAAGCCGTGCAGACTGACACCCCGCTGAATGCGGATGCCGATGGAAGCAATTTTCGCAAGACATGGAGAAAAAACCCAGACGCCGGGCTTCTGAGCCACACGGTCGCCTTTAATGTTCCGACGGGCGAGAAGACGAATGACGACTTCTTCCAAAAGCCAGACCAGTCGTTTCGGTCCGGCCGCGTAGGCGGTCGTCTTGAGAATCGGGTACACGACCACCTGGCCTGGACCATGAAACGTCACCGAGCCTCCCCGGTTGACGACCTGCACGTCCGCGCCGGTTGCGCGCAAAATCCCTTCGTCGTCGGGTCGATCGTTCGGCCGAGTGCTTCGCCCCAATGTATAGACGGGGTCGTGTTCCAGAATAATGACCGTATCGGGTCTCTCATCCAAAAGGCGCTCTTGATGCAGTCGTGATTGGAGGATCCAGCCGTCGGCGTAAGAAATCGGTGTTGTGAAGAGAAGAAGCGTCCCGCTCTGCAACCGGCCGGCCACCTTTGGATCTCGGGCGTTCTGAGGAGAAACGCTCGACGATGGAATCACCTCGACACCCCTGCGACAAGCGAAGGACGTTTCAATTTGGCTGCCCGCTTGACGGTCCACGGAGAAGAACCCCGGTCGCCCACTGCAAGTGAGTTACGAGGCGATCCCTTGTGTTCATCAGAACAGAGGGCAGAATATGGTCAGAAGGCACTCGTATTGTGGCATAACCGGTTGTCACGGGGGAAGCGCCATTCACATCGTGCTAGTATAGACTCTCCCTTCAGGGACGCGGAGGACGCTGGCCTCTTACCGGTACCGGTCTATTCTTTGATAGCCGCGAACAGTTCTCGAATGGCCGGCGTCTTGAGTTTTTTGAGCGCCTTGGCCTCAATTTGTCGGATCCGTTCCCGTGTCACCGAGAGGTTTTGACCGACTTGCTCCAGGGTCCTGGCTTCGTCATATCCGATGCCGAACCGGAGGCGAATCACCGTTTGCTCTCTCGGCGTGAGCGTGCCCAGGATTCGATCCAACTGCTTCGTCAGCTCGGCTCGATGCACATGAGCATCGGGAGGTGTCGCGAGCTGATCGGGAATCAGCTCGCCGAATTGGGTGTCTCCGTCGCCGACCGTCGCGTCCAGCGCCGCCGGTTCTTGAAACGCCTGCATGGTTTCTTGAAGCCGTTCGGGCCTCATGCGCAGTGCGTTGGCGACCTCTTCCAAGCGGGCGGGCCGTCCGAACTGTTGCCCCAACCGGCGGGTTACGCGAAGAATGCGATGGGAGGCTTCGGTCTGATGAACGGGAACGCGGATCGTCCTCGCTTGGTCGGCGAGCGCGCGGGTGATGCCCTGCCGGATCCACCACGTCGCGTAGGTGCTGAACTTGTATCCTTTTCGATATTGGTATCGCTCCGCGGCCTTCATTAAGCCGATGTTGCCTTCCTGAACAAGGTCCAGCAGCGCCAGTCCTCGCCCCGTATAGTGCTTCGCGATGTCCACTACCAAACGGAGATTGCAGCGGACCAGTTCGTCTTTCCCTTTCTCGAGGATGACTCTCGCGGACTTGATTTCTTGAAGCGAGGCCTTCACCTGCTTTTCGACCGCCGGCGCAAGCCGCGTCTCACGGCTTGATGCTTTCAGCACGGCCGCGAGGGCCTGCTCCGCGGCGTCGAGCGCCGTCGCGGACAATCCGCTCAGCCGCTTGACCAACTGCAGCGTCTTGAGAGACTCCTCCACCGTCGGTATCTGCTTGGCTCCGTCAAGCGACTTGACGGTCTGGTGCAACGTCCGCCGAATTCGCCTCGTGCCTTCATCGATCCGTTTCGCGATCGCCACTTCTTCGTCCCGAGTCAACAGCGGACGCTCGCCGAATGAGCGGAAATACAGTGACTCCATGAAAAACGCTCCCGCGCCACGACTGTCTTCGGAAGTCGTCGGAGATTCTTCTTCATCGCGAGGAAGCAATTCCATCCGTTCTCGACCGATCGCCTCCAACAAGCCGCTGGCTTGCCGACTATCGGTATCCGGTTCAACCTCGACTGTCTCGGTGTTGCCGTTGCTTTCCATCAAGCGAAATTCCTTGTTCTGCATCACAGCACCTCTTTTTCTGTGGTGATCGCGCATGGTGTGCCGCTTTTCCCCTTTCTTTATTATTTAGATGCCGAAGATGGCCCGAAAGATTCAGGGATCGTCGGCTTGTGTTCTTCAAGGCCCAGCAAAAGGGATGCTGGATTGGAAGATGAGAACGACGCTCCGACATCGTCTCGGAATTCCACGACTATTAGAGAGGTTTAATGAGGAAATGAAGAGACGGCTGTGGCGGACGTGCCGCACCTATGTCAGATCGCCAACAGTTTGCGGAAAGGCCCGACCGCTATTTTTTCTCGGTCGTCGACAAGCCCTTGATGAAGGGGGCGAGCGTATCAACCGGTATGGGAAAGATCGTCGTGGAATTTTTCTCCGCCGCGATTTCCACCAAAGTTTGGAGATAACGCAGTTGCAGCGCGGCCGGATTTCGACTGATCACGTCGGCGGCGTCGGCCAATCGCTGTGAGGCCTCAAATTCACCGTCGGCATGGATGATCTTGGCGCGCCGTTCCCGTTCCGCTTCGGCTTGTCGCGCGATGGCTCGTTGCATTTCCTGCGGAAGGTCCACGTTCTTGACCTCGACCGCCGTCACTTTGACCCCCCATGGCTCCGTTTGCTGGTCGATGATCCGCTGAAGGTCCGAGTTGATTTGCTCCCGCTTCGCCAAGAGATCATCGAGCTGGCTTTGACCAAGAACGCTGCGAAGGGTCGTCTGCGCCATCATGGACGTGGCGTAGAGATAATCCTCGACTTGCACGATCGCCCGTTCCGGATCGACGACGCGGAAATAAATGACGGCGTTGACCTTCACGGTGACGTTGTCTTTCGTGATGATGTCCTGGGGAGGGACGTCCATCGTGATCGTGCGGAGACTCACCCGCGTCAACCGATCGATGAACGGAACGATGACGACGAGCCCCGGGCCGTTGCCTCCGATGACGCCGCGCGACAAGCGGCCGAGGCGAAAGATCACGGCGCGCTCATATTCGGGAAGAACGTTGAAGGTCAGTTTGCCGATCGCGATCAGGGCGATGATGACCAATATGAAACCAACGGGGCTGAACATGGTTATGCCTCTTTCTTTTGAAAAACGGGCGTGACGTAGAGGGTCAGCCCTTCGATGCGGAGGACTTTGGCGGTCGCACCCTCTTCGAGAGGGCTGTCGCTGACGGCGTCCCAGAGTTCTCCATGAATCATCAGCTTTCCGTCGGGGCGTAATGCCGTTTTGGCGACCCCGACGGCGCCGATCATTCCTTCGGTTCCCGTTTGCGGAGATCGGCGCAGAGCGCGGACACCCATTCCGACGATCAGAAGCGAGACCGCGGCGGTTGCGACGATGACGGGAATGATGACGGACCAGGAAATCCGAAAGAATTCCGCGTCCGATTTGATCAGCATCAGCGAGCCCAAGACCATGGAAATCACTCCGCCGATGGCCAGCAGCCCGTAGCTTGTGACGGTGGCCTCGAGAATGAAGAACACGATGCCGAGAATGAACAGCAACACCCCCGCGTAATTCACCGGCAGCGACTGCAGCGAATAAAAAGCCAAAATGAGACTGATCGCTCCCACGATTCCTGGGAGAATCGCTCCGGGATTGTACAGTTCGGCGAGAATGCCGATAGTACCGATGGTCATGAGCAGATAGGCGATGTTGGGATCGCTCAGCGCTTTCAGCAGCTCGAGCCGGAGTCCCATCGGAAATTCCCGTAAGAACGCGCCTTCGGTCGCGAGCGAGACCGGCCCGCCGCCCATCGTGACCTTCCGTCCATGGAGCTGTTTCAGCAGAGCTGGAATGTCCTCCGCAATCAGATCGACGATCTTCAATTTCAAGGCTTCCTGCTCCGTGGCCGACACGCTTTTGCGAACCGCGTCCTCGGCCCACGATGCGTTTCGTCCCCGCTGTTCGGCGATGCTTTTGATGTACGCGACGGCGTCGTTCTCGACCTTTTCTTTCATTGTCTTGTCCATCTCGCCGCCGCCCATTGCGACCGGATGCGCCGCTCCGATGTTCGTGCCGGGCGCCATGGCGGCGATGTGGGCGGCCATGGTGATGAACACGCCGGCCGACGCGGCCCGTCCTCCGGACGGCGCGACAAAGACGATGACCGGAATCGTAGAACCGGTGATGTCTTTCACGATCAGGCGCATGGACGTGTCCAACCCCCCCGGCGTATCCAGCCTCAGAATGACGGCTTGGGCCGATGTTGATTCGGCCGCGGCAAGCGCGTCATGGATGTATTCGGCCGCGACGGGGTTGATCACTCCCTCGTAGGTCGCGACGAGGATTTCACCGGCGTGAGACTCGGGCGAACTGAGAAACAGAACCGCCGTGCACAAAGCAAGTCGGCAAACGGCCGACACCGCGTTTTGTGACGAGGGCAACCATCGTATGAAAGAACGGCCGTGCATGCGTGCTTTCATGCGCGAAAGATCGTCTCCTAACTATCAGTCGGAAAAGGTGATTTTGATCTTACGGCCCCCTCGGTACCCTGTCAAGGAAGGCGCTTGGTTGCAATCCCCGGAATGAACCACCTAGAATGCCCGCCATGTCGTTGTTTTCCGATGGCGAACGCATCCATCTCGTCGATCATAAGGGGCGTCACTATGCGCTGACGCTCAAGGCAGGGCACACGTACCACTTCAGCGGTCAGACCATCGCTCATGACGAGATCATCGGGAAACAGGACGGCATTGTCGTCGTGCTGTCCGGCGGAAAGAAGATGTGGGCGCTTAAGCCTACGTTCAGGGATTACGTGCTCAAAATGCCCCGCGGCGCGCAAGTGTTGTACCCAAAGGATCTCGCGCTCATTCCCATGTGGGCGGACATCTATCCGGGGGCGCGGGTCTTTGAAGCGGGAACCGGTTCAGGAGCGCTTACCATGGCGCTTTTGCGCGCGGTGGGGCCGAAAGGGCTGGTTGTGACATACGACGTGCGAGAAGATTTCGCTCGCACCGCGCTTCTGAACATCGATCGTCATCTGGGGCCCGTTCACAACCTGGTGGCCCTGCGCAAGAACGCTTACGAATCGATCGACCTGCCGGAGGATGGGATTCCATTTGATCGTGTGGTGCTGGATCTTCCCGAACCGTGGCAGGTGGTTCCTCATGCGGCCAGGGTTCTTCGGTCCGGTGGAATATATTTGAGCTTTGTCCCGACGATCCCGCAAGTCATGCAGACGGTCGAGGCGCTGGAGCGGACGGCGACGTTTGCCATGGTGGAAACATTTGAGTCGTTGCTGCGGACCTGGTCGGTGCAAGGCCGAAGTGTGAGGCCGGACCACAGGATGGTCGCCCACTCCGGATTCATTACCGTGGCAAGGAAAGTGGAAGCCGGATTGCCCGCTGTGCGAGAGGAACAAGCCGATGCCGACGATGTCTTGAACGCCGAGGCGAAGGGCGAAACGGAAGGGTCGGAAAGGTCGGAAGGGTGTGCAGGATGCAGCGATTGACGGGGAAAGTCGCCATCATTACGGGGGGGAATGCTGGGATCGGGGAAGCCGTGGCCAAACGATTTGCGGCGGAAGGGGCGTCGGTGACGATCACGGGGCGCCGCCAAGCGGAGTTAGATCGTGTGGTACGGACGATTCGGCATGCCACCGAGAACGTCCTGGCCGTCGCCGGGTCCGTGACGGACGAGGCGCACGTGCAAGAGGTTGTGCGGACGACCATCGATCGCTTCGGTCGGATCGATATTTTGGTGAACAATGCAGGGATCGGCGATTTCGGCAAGCGGGTGCACGAGATCGACGATGAGCGATGGGGAACCGTTTTTGACGTCAACGTGACGGGTGTGTTTCGCATGACGAGGGCGGCGATCCCCCAGATGCTGAAACAAAAGGCCGGTTCCATCGTGAATATCTCGTCCGTCGCCAGCTTGGTCGGAATTCCCGGATTGCCGGCCTATGCCGCGTCCAAAGGGGCCCTTGACGCCCTCACAAGGGCGTTGGCGGTCGACTATGCTCAAGACGGCATCCGTTGCAACGTGGTCAACCCGGCGCTCATCGATACCCCGATGGCGGCGCCGCTGATGGCGAATCCGGCGATGCTGCAATCGCTGCTTGCCCAATATGCCATTCGTCGAGCCGGAACCCCTGATGAAGTGGCGAGCCTGGTGCTCTATCTGGCATCGGACGAGGCCGGGTGGGTGACCGGGGGCACGTTCACGATCGACGGGGGGATGGCCATCTACAAGGGCTAGGCCGGCGGCCATTTCCCCACGCCTGTCCCATGGGAAATAACATGGAAATCGGTCCCCATACTCGGTTTTGCGGCATTATCGGCAATCCCGTCGAACATTCTCTCTCGCCCGCCATTCACAACGCGGCCTTTCGCTCGCTCGGCGTCGATTGCGTGTATCTGGCGTGGAAAGTCGAACGGATCGGTGACGCGATTCGAGGCCTCCGGGCGCTCGGGAATTTCCGCGGCGCCAGCGTGACCATCCCGCATAAGGTCTCGGCCGTGCCGTTTCTGGATGAGATCGAACCGACGGCCCAACGGATCGGTGCGATTAATACGATCGTGGCGGAAGAGGGGGGACGTCTCATCGGGTATAACACCGATGCCACCGGCGCCCTGCGCGCCCTGCGTGGTGGGGGCGTCGCGCTGGCGGGGCGGCGCATTGTCATGCTCGGCTCGGGAGGCGCCGCGCGCGCCATCGCCTTTGCGCTGGCGGCGGAATCGGACGCGGAGAAGCTCGTCATCCTGGGCGTCGATCACGCCGAACGAACGGCGTTGGCCGATGATCTTCGATCCAAGACCGCCTTACCCGTTGACGACGACACCCTTGACGAGAGCACCCTTCGCCGGGCGGTTCCTGACGCCCATGTCCTGATTCACTGCACGCCAGTCGGCATGTTCCCCAAGGCGGACGGCTCCTGTGTGCCGGCTTCATTGCTGCACGCCGGTCTGGCCGTAATGGATATCGTCTATAACCCCAAGGTCACGAGGTTGCTCGCGGATGCCCAACGAGCCGGTTGCCGGACGATTCCCGGTCTCGAGATGTTTCTTCATCAGGCGGTCGCGCAATTCGAACTGTGGACGAATCGATCGGCCCCAATTGACGTGATGCGTGCGGTGCTGGAGTCCCATTTCAGATGAACATCGTGCTGATCGGTTATCGTGGGACCGGCAAGAGCACGGTGGGGAAAATCGTGGCGTCCCGCCTGGGGAGGACCGTGATCTCGACCGATGCGGAGGTGGTGAAACGGGCCGGACGGACCATCCCCGAGATCGTTGCACAATACGGGTGGGACCACTTCCGCGATCTCGAGTCTCAGGTGTGTCGTGAGCTGGCGGCGGGAGACGGTCTGGTGATCGACACAGGAGGCGGAGCCATCCTGCGTCCGGAGAACGTCGAGCGTTTCAAACAAAACGGTATCCTGTTTTGGCTGACGGCGTCCGTTGAGACGATCGTCCGACGTATCGGCCATGATAAGCAACGCCCGTCGCTCACCGGAACCAAATCCTTCGTCGACGAAGTGGAGGACGTTTTGCGCGAGCGGACGCCGAAGTATCAAGCCGCGGCGGATCACGTCATCGCGACGGATGGGCGATCCCTCGGGCAAGTTGCGGACGAGATTCTTGCGCGTCTCTAGTCAACCGGTGGATCATGTTCTTGACAAGTCTTCTCCCAACATGCTTTTTGTAGGTTTGATGCGCCCGTAGCTCAGTTGGATAGAGCGCCGGGCTTCGAACCCGTAGGTCGCAGGTTCAATTCCTGCCGGGCGCACCATACTGAGGAGCATGCGCCGCCTGGATGCAGCGTGTTCGTCGACTCTCGGAGCCCAGACGGTGCCGTATCACGCGACAGATATTCTCTTCCGGGCTTGAGA
Source organism: Nitrospira sp. (assembly GCA_020216985.1). GTDB lineage: Bacteria > Nitrospirota > Nitrospiria > Nitrospirales > Nitrospiraceae > Nitrospira_D. The sequence goes on along the minus strand of JAIWOH010000024.1, from coordinate 34 downwards.
ACGAGATCGATCCTGAGTGTCGATAGGGTCTTCG
>JAIWOH010000023.1 GCA_020216985.1 Nitrospira sp. | reverse complement strand
TGGGTTTTGGGTCGAGCATTTTGACGGCAGGGTTGACCCTGGCCTTGTTGATCCTTCCGGTGGTGATCGTGACGACACGGGAAGCCATACGCGCCATTCCGGTCCAAATCCGGGAAGCCGCCTTTGCATTGGGGGCCACCAGATGGCAGACGGTTGCCGACCACGTCTTGCCCTACTCGGCATCGGGGATCTTGACGGGCATCATTTTGGCGTTAAGCCGCGCGATTGGGGAGACTGCTCCGATCGTGACAGTGGGAGCCCTCACGTTTATCGCGTTTTTGCCTCCTTCACCGGTTACGGATCAGCCGCCATACCTCTCGTTTGAGTGGCTCATGTCCCCCTTCACTGTGATGCCGATCCAAATGTTTGCCTGGGTGTCCAGGCCCGGCGAGGATTTCGCCGCCAATGCGGCCGCCGCGGGCTTGCTGTTGGTGGGGATGACCCTTGCCATGAACGGACTGGCGATCTACGTCCGCTATCGGATGCGCAAGCGCGTGTCCTGGTAACTTCGACTCATGGCCCGACCTGTGAATGGCTCATACACCGACTCGGCCGGAAGAGGAGACTGGCCCAAGCCGCTCAAGGCAGAAACGTGCGAGCTGAGTTTTTATTATGGAACTCGGTTGGTGCTGAAGCGGGTGTCGGTCCCGATCGCCGAATGTAACATCACGGCGTTGATCGGTCCGTCAGGGTGCGGCAAGTCCACGTTTCTTCGGTGCTTTAACCGCATGCACGATCTCTATCCCGGCACCCGCTACGAAGGATCCATCGTGCTCTATCCGGACAGCCGCAACATTCTGGACCGCGAAGTCGATCCGATCGAAGTGCGCATGCGATTGGCCATGGTGTTTCAGAAACCCAATCCCTTTCCCAAGTCCGTGTACGAGAACGTCGCCTACGGCCTGCGAGTTCGAGGAGTACAAGATCGGCGCGTGATCGACGAAAAGGTCGAGCAGGCCTTGCGAAGCGCGGCGTTGTGGGAAGAGGTCAAGGATCGATTATCCGCGCTGGGGACATCGTTGTCGGGAGGGCAACAGCAGCGTCTCTGCATCGCCCGCGCGCTCGCGACCGATCCGGAACTGCTGCTGTTGGACGAGCCGACGTCGGCGCTCGACCCCATTGCCACGGCGAGTATCGAGGAGCTGTTGCAGGATTTGAAACGCCGCGTGACAATTCTGATCGTGACGCATAATATGCAACAAGCAGCGCGAATCTCTGACTGGACGGCGTTCATGTATCTTGGTGAACTCGTGGAATTCGGCCCCACCAAACGGCTGTTTACGACGCCGGCGAAGAAACAGACCGAAGACTACATCACGGGACGGTTCGGTTGAGCGCATGACGCAACGGCATTTCGACGAAGAACTTGCCGAACTCAAGGCCAAATTGGTGCGGATGGCCGGCTTGGCGGAAGATCAGATCGACAAGGCCCTCGAGGCGCTCGTGAAGCGCGACTCGGAACGGGCGAGTCAGGTGATCGAACGGGATCACAAGGTCAACGCTCTGGATGTGGAGATCGACGAAGAGTGCATCAGCCTGCTGGCGCTCCACCAGCCGGCCGCGCGGGACCTGCGGTTGGTGACGACGGCCATGAAAATCTCGACGGAGCTCGAGCGGATCAGCGACCTGGCCGAAAATATCTGCGAGCGGACGATCGAGTTAAACCAAGAACCTCAGTTGAAGCCCTATATCGATATTCCGCGGATGGGCGGCATCGCCAGGATGATGGTGAAAGAAAGCATCGACGCCTTCGTCAAAGAAGATGCGGCGCTTGCGAGAAAAGTTCTCAAAGACGACGATTTAGTCGATGATCTGATGGAGCAGATTTTCCGTGAGCTCCTGTCGTTCATGATCGAAAACCCCCATACCATTTCGCGCGCGATCCGACTGAGCTTTGTGGCGAAGTATTTGGAACGAATCGCCGATCATGCCACCAACATGGCCGAGTTGGTGGTCTATCTCGTCGAAGGGAAGATCATCCGCCATACCGCGCCTCCCGTCTCTCCGTAGCGGCGTTGGGATTAGGAACGGAGCCGGTTTCTGTCGATCCGGCGGCTGCCTTCGTTTGAAATGACCCGTGCCCTGTGCTAGCATCGATTCATGGGTGCGACCACCTCTGCCAAGCGGGGCGAGTCTCGCCGCGGTTCCAACGCTTCTTCCCATCCCCAACGAGAAGTCGCCGGGGTCATCGCGATTGCGGTGAGTCTGCTGCTGTTCCTGAGCCTCCTCTCGTTTGTACCGGGCGAGGCGACAACGCCGGCGACCGGCGTCGCATCGTCGCATCAACCGAAAAATCTCATCGGATCGTTCGGCGCTTTGGTAGGCGCCTGGTTTTTCCGTCTGATCGGAGGAGCGGCGTATTTGTTCCCCATCTTGTTGGCCAGGTTGGGAGTCCGTTGTTTCTCCAGCAATCCTGTGAGTATCAGTCTCCGAACGGCAGCAAGCTCGCTTGCGGCGGTGTGTTTTTTGAGCGCGTTTCTGCATCTGGAAGCGACGGGGGTGCCGACCGTCAGCAGCGGGGTGATCTCTCGCGGCGCGGCCGGCGGCGTGGTCGGACAGTTTATCGGGAACGGATTACGGGCGGTGTTCGCGGGAACGGGCGCTCACATTGTGATCATCGCGGGGTTCTTGGTCTCGCTCTTGTTTACCGCTCCGCTCTCGCTCGGCGAAACGGCTCGGCGCATTCGGGATCGAGGCAGGGCGTGGCTGGAACGGGCGAGCTCCCGACTCTCGGAATGCCGAGACCGCGACTCCAAATCGATCGGCGACCGCGGAGAAGAATCCGAAAATCGGAAGGCGGTTCAATCTCCCGCGATGATCGGCGTAGGCCGTGAACTTGCCGAAACCGAGGACGTCGTCGAAACGCCGACGTCGGCGAGCGGGCTCACGGGGAGAGGTGGCAAGCCGGTCTTTGTCTCTTCCACGGTCGGATCGGAGAGGGAACACCCTATCGAACGGGAGCACTCCCGTGTTTCCGTGGCACCCGGCGAGTATCGCCTTCCCGATCCGGCGACGATTCTCAGCGATCCTCCTACTTCGACAGCCCGTGTCTCCGAGGAAGAACTGTACGCTCAGACCGAAGTACTCTCAAAAGCCTTAGCGAGTTTCGGCATCGAAGGCCGGGTGACGGAAGTTCGGCCCGGTCCGGTCGTCACGATGTACGAGTTCGAGCCGGCGCCAGGCACCAAGGTCGCGCGGATTGTGAATCTGGCGGACGATCTCGCCTTGGCGCTCAAGGCTGTGAGCCTCCGCATCGTGGCCCCGCTTCCGGGAAAATCGGTGGTCGGCATCGAGGTGCCGAACGTCTCGCGCGAAACCGTTTCCATCAAAGAGGTGTTGATGAGCGGCGCCTTTTCGAGGGCGCGCTCAAAACTGACGTTGGCGCTGGGGAAAGACATTTTCGGAGCGCCGGTGACGGCCGATCTCAGAACCATGCCTCATCTGTTAGTGGCCGGTGCGACGGGCGCGGGGAAGAGCGTCGGGCTCAATACGATGTTGCTGAGCATTCTCTTTTCAGCCAAGCCCAACGAAGTCAAATTGTTGCTCATCGACCCCAAAATGCTGGAGTTTCAATCATACGAGGGGATCCCCCATCTGTTGCGACCGGTCATGACCGACGCCAAGTCGGCGGCGAAAGGGCTGGGATGGGTCGTGGCCGAGATGGAACGTCGATATAAATTGCTGGCGGAGGCCGGGGTCAGAAGTATCGATGCGTACAATCGCAAAGTAGCTGGGCTGCATGAAGCCGTTGCAGGAAAACCGTCTCCATCCGTTGAACAGCCGGAGCTGCCGATGCAGTTCCTCTCGGAGGAGGAGCGATTGTCGGCGGGAGAGTCCGCGATCGCCGCCGGTGAACCGGGTTCCACGCAGACGAAACCGACGCCTCCGGAGCCGTTGCCCTACATCGTGGTGATGATCGACGAACTGGCCGATTTGATGATGGTGGCCCCCAAAGAGGTGGAAGACAAGATCGCGAGGCTGGCCCAAATGGCGCGGGCGTCCGGTATCCATCTGGTGCTGGCGACGCAGCGGCCTTCCGTCGACGTGCTGACGGGCTTGATCAAGGCGAATTTTCCCGCGCGCATCGCCTTCCAGGTGTCTTCGAAAACCGACTCGCGGACGATTCTGGATGCGAACGGGGCGGAGGCCTTGCTCGGCAAGGGCGACATGTTGTATCTCGCGTCCGGTACCGGTCGGCTTGTTCGGTTACACGGGTCTTTTGTATCGGACGACGATGTGCGGGCGGTCGTGGAGTTTGTGAAGCGACAGGGGGCGCCCGCCTACAATCAGGAATTGCAATCGCTCAACGGCGACGAAGCAAAGGCGGAAGAGGAAGCAAAAGACGAAGTGTATGAGCAGGCCAAAGAGCTGGTGCTGAGCACCGGGCAGGCGTCGGCCTCGCTTCTCCAGCGGCGTCTGCGGGTCGGCTATCCGAGGGCCGCTCGCATGATCGAGCGAATGGAAGCGGAAGGCATCGTGGGGGCGGCTGGTCGTGACGGACGGCGAGAGGTGCTGGGGCGTCGCGGGCCCGTGGGAGCGGTGGAGGGATGAGTCGTCGGTGGGTTTGGATTCCACTGGTTCTTTGCGTGACCTCGTCGGCTTGGGGAGTGGAAGGGCCTGCCGATCATCAGGCGATTCAAGAAATCCGCGACATCGTCAAACATATTCAGAGTCGGTATGAGAAGACCAAGGATTTGCAAGCCGACTTTATCCAAAAAACCAGGATCGAAGGGTTTGAGCGGCCCGTGACGTCAAGCGGCAAGGTGTATTTGAAACGGCCGGGGCGATTGCGGTGGGACTATCTGGAACCGGCAAACGAACGAATCTACGTCACCAATGACGACGTGAAGGTGTATGTGCCGGAACATAAACAGGTGTTGGTCGGAAAGTTGACGCAGATGGCGGCCTCCAAGGCGCCGTTGGAATTGTTGCAGGGAGTCGGCAAATTGGAAGAATCCTTCGATATCCGGCCGGCGGAGGGCAACGAGCGGGGGACGGGCGGCCTTCGCCTCATCACGCTGGTTCCAAAGGCCAAGGACCACGAATCGACAAGAAATCCTCAGCGAATCGTCATCGAGGTGTTTCCTAAAACATATTTTCTCCGCACCGTGTCTTTGTATGAAGTCAGCGGTAATGTCTCGACGTTTGAATTTTCCGATTTGAGGGCGAACGTGGGCTTGGCGAATGAGACGTTCGAGTTCGTCATCCCGCCCGACGTTGAGGTGGTCCAGACTCCGGTCTTGACCGGGCCGTAGGAGGGGCGATCCCTGTCGGCGCCATCCCGGCGCCGTAGGATCGTCAATGCGAGCCTCATCGGGAGGCAAGGTCGACGGTGAAAGGGGTGGGTCCGATCGTGGAGATTATGACCACAATGTTGAAGGGTGAACGTCCATGATACGCGAAGCATACACCGTGGTGGAGGCGGTCGATCAAGCGGTGGCGGCGTTGGATCTCGACCGGCTACACGGGGAGTATTGGGATCAGGAAGAGTTTCTGGTTATCAAGCAATTTTTGCCGCGGGCCTTTGTGGAACAGGTCCTGGTGCCGCAGGCGCAGGGCGTGAAGGGCGAACTCAATCGCAACTATATTCCCGGCCATAAGAAAGGCGGAAGCGTCAGTTATTATACGGTTCAGGAAAAAGCGCCTCGTTTTTTGGACATCTACCGCTCGGAGTCGTTCAAACGTTTCCTCAATCGGCTCACCGATGCGCACGTGATGGTCTGCCCGGACAATGATCCGCACGCATGCGCGCTCTACTACTACACGGAGCCCGGCGACCACATCGGATTTCACTATGACACGTCGTATTACAAGGGGGCGCGCTATACGATTTTAATGGGGTTGGTCGACCGGTCAACGTGTTGCAAGTTGGTATGCGATCTCTTCAAAAATCATCCGACGAAACCGCTCCGTCATCTTGAACTGGTCACCGAGCCCGGCGACCTGGTGATTTTCAACGGCGACAAGCTCTGGCACGCCGTCACGCCTCTCGGAGAAGGAGAAGAACGGATCGTGCTGACGATGGAGTATGTGACGAATTCGGACATGAATCCGATCAAGCGGCTCTACTCGAATCTGAAGGACTCGATCGGCTATTTCGGCCTCAGAACGGTTTTCAAACGGGCGTGGTCCGATCCGAAGCGTTCGCGATGATTTCCGTGTGTGTCTGCCGATTTCTAAGACTCCGCAAACGGCCCTGCGATTCGTTTTTCAAAGATGCAGGTGCTTCATCGCGGCGGCGCACAACACGATAAAAAATCCCATCCACAGCGCGGCGCGCTGAAACGGAATGACCTCGTAGGTCTCGCCCTCTTCGGCTTGGTCATCGGATTTAAAAATCACGGTGTACAAAAAAAGCGTGAGAAGACCGAGCACGAGAAGCAATTTGATGCAAAAAACGATCAGATACTTGGCGTGATGCTGCATGCCGGCGCCGGTTTGCGACGTGATGACCTGATTGACATAGTGCAGATTGATGCCGCCGGTAAACAGAAGGACGACCAGGAGAATGCCCGCCACTTTCTTATAGTGGCGGTAGAAGACGTCCGTGATCGGTTTGACCTGCTCCTTCGGCACGGCCGCTTGAAGGCCCGGCGTGACCGCCAACACAAGAAAAGCGAGGCCGCCTATCCAGACCACCGCCGAGAGAAGGTGGAGCCAATGATTGAGAATCGGAATGAGCGTGTTGAGATCAAAAAAGATCTGTTGGAAAGCGTCCATGTGCGATGTGTCCTGAAAGAGAAACGGTCACCCGAGGGGTGCACCTGCGTTCGGCCCGTTCACGGGCGGTGCGAGAGACGCGCTAAAACTTAAAGACCGGCGCGTCGTTGCCGAATCGCTTCTTGCGCAACTCTTCCATTAGCTCGACGGTAATCAGTGAGATGTTATTTTCCCGGGCGTGTTTTTCGACGCCCTTTTTCACCATGGCTCGCAGGAAATAAGGAATACGGCCGAGACGCACCGACGATGCGTCGTCCCATTGGATCGGGGCGTCTTCCGGCGTATTGAACGCCACTTTGATCTTTTCGCCGCCCTTGGGGGTGTACAGACACCACTGATCTTCATCCAACCAATCGCCGTGATCCACGTAAGGGCGCGCGCGGCACCCCCCGCAAATATCCGAATACTCACAGTCTCCGCATTTGCCTTTGAGTTGAGGATAACGGAACGAGTTGAAAATGTCGGAGTGATTCCACAGGTCCACAAAACTATGCTGCCGCACATTCCCGGCCGAGAGGGGCATATAGGGACAGGGAGTCAATTCGCCGTTCGGGGTCACGCGAGCATAGTTGGTGCCGGCCAGGCAGCCGCCGCCCATGTAGCCGGTTGCTTTGGTGAGGGGAGAATTCGGATCTTTCTCATAGGCCAGCCGTTTGAAGTGCGGCGCGCATCGGGCGCGGACCAGCATGCCTTTGTAATTGTCCTGGCAATTGACCAGATAGCCGAGCGCCTCTTCGTACTGAGCCGGCGTGATATCGGTCAGTTCTTCTCCTCGCCCTGTGCATACCATGAAAAACACGTTGAACACGCGGGCTCCGAGCCGATGGGCCCATTCGATGGCCTCGGGTAGTTCCCGGTAGTTCATAGGCTGGACGCTGAAATGAATTTGAAACTGAAGACCGTTGCGCTTGCCGGCTTCGATGCCGGCGACCGCGGCGTTCCACGCTCCCGGAATGCCGCGGAACGCGTCGTGTTTGGCCGGGTCCAGCGAGTCGATGCTGATGCCCACCCCCATCACGCCGATCTCGACCAGGGTTTTGGCGATCCGATCGTCGATCAGCATCCCGTTCGTCCCCAGGACGACCATGAAGCCGGCGTTCACGGCATAGCGGGCGATGTCGAGGATGTCCGGCCGCACCAGCGGCTCGCCGCCCGTGATGACCAGCAAACAGCCTTTGTTGACCTCGGCGATCTGATCGATCAGTCGGAAACATTCTTCGGTGGACAGTTCGTCATGACCGCCAGACGCCCTGGTGGTGGCGTCGAGATAGCAGTGGTCGCACTTCAGATTGCACCGCTTGGTCAGGTTGAGTGCGACGAGATAAGGCTTGAAGTCATCGACGGTTCGTCCGTCCCGAAGCGGCGAAGGCGAGCGGTCGCCCACACTCTGGAACGGTGGAGAACCCGGCGCAGGGGATGGATTTAGAATAGGAAGCGATTTGCCCATGCGAGTCAATTATAGTCGTCCTGCTGCGCAGGCGGAATAAGACGTAGGACGAAGGAAGCCTCTCCGGAGCCGTATCATGAAGAGATGATGCGAGATGAGTTAGGCGCGCCCTTTTCCGGTCAGGTCCGCGATCATGCTCTTGAGATTGCCGGTTTTCATGGCCTCGGCCATGTAGCCTTTGGCTTGCTCGATCCCTTCGTTGGCGACTTCCAGCGTAATATGGGTCACGCCGATCTTTTCCGCGTGTTTCAGAATCAAAGCCTTTGTGCAGTCCCGCATGAAGCCTTCCGGAGCCCGTTCCAGCCGTGCCTGCGCCTCCGCGGTCCAGGTATAGGGGGAAGTGTCGGCCTGCTGTTGGCCCTTCGTTTCATCAAGGCCATGGGCGCCGTTGCCGCTTAAGTTGGTTTCCCCTCCTGCAATTCCCAGTTTGGCTGCCGCCTCCGAGGAGATTCCCGTTCCCTTGTTGGAGAAAATCGGACGGTACTCCTCCGACGCCGCCTCTTTAATCATGGGGGCGGCAAATTCCAAGGTGACGGTGGTCATGCCGAGTTTGCGGGCGGTCTTCTCGATCTTGGCCTTGGCCCGCCGCCGCTGAAAGCCGGCCGGGACGGCCCGGATGGCTTCTTTTGCGTCTTTGGTCCACTGCATGGGGACGTCGTCATACGCCACGTCCGTTTCCAGCCCCCCTTCGGCTTGGGCCGCCGCTTCGAAGATCGTCTTGTCCACTTGTTTGAATCGCGCGCCGTCCGCGCCGCAGACCGGGCATTTCACCGGCGTGTCCCCTTTTCCGATGTAGCCGCAGCCGTCGCACACGAAATAATTTTGACTCATGCGATCCAGATAGGCCTGCGTCGAGTCAGACGTCTTGGGCTTCTCCTCGACGATTTGCGTCATGATGCCGCTCAAAGTCGCGCCCATCAGGTCTTGCGCCACCGCGTCGTCGGCCTGCATCTTGTTCCGATCGATACCGGCTTGATCAAGACTTCCGCCCAGCGCCCGCATGGCCTCCATGGCTCCCTTGGGCAGGATGTGACCGACCGCCGCGTCCACAACCGTATTGCTGATGATCGTGTGGCCCTTTTCGATCGCATAGCGGTGAATGGCGGTCTTGGCGACTCCGCGGGCGAAGACGGGGATCTTTTCCATACGGCGGAGGGCTTCTTCCGTCCAGGCGATGGTGTACTCCGCCTGCGTATCGATCGGCGGCACGTACTTTCTGTTCGAGACGAGAACGTTACAAGGCGCGCTGCGCAGCAGATTTTCCGTGTTGCTGCCGATGTCCATGTCCTCGTCGCTGTGCACTCCGATCCGGCCGACGACCAGCAGGGCCGGGACGTCTTTGCGGACGTATTGAATGATCTTCTCAAACGCTTTTCCATCGAGGAGGGTCGTCTTCAGATCCGATTGTTCGGCCTGAGCGATCTCACGGGAAATGTCGAGGTGCGACTGATAGATTTTGGCCAAGCCGCTGTCGATGATTTCTTCGTGCAGCTTTTCCTGCTCTTTGAAACGGAACACCTTCCCGGCTTCCTCGTTCAGGACGCCGGAAATGCTGTGAAAGGCGGCGTAGTGAAAATAGGGGTCGAAGGCGGAGATCGCCTCGACCGGCATATCGAATGCCTTGCCGAGTTGCAGGGCGGTCATCAGGCCGCCGAACGAATAGGGACTGCCGTCGACTGCGACCACGATCTTACCCGTCTGCATCGGTTGGACGTTTTTGACGATCAACATGTCGGAGTTGCGCACGCGACGGACCACCCGCTCCGTGTTGCTGCCGATCACGCTCTCCTTGACGGCCCCCACCCCCAGGGCTCCCATGATCACGAGATCGTA
>JAIWOH010000022.1 GCA_020216985.1 Nitrospira sp. | reverse complement strand
ACCGTTGGTGTTGATGTCTTCGGACAAAACTTTCCAGTTGCGCCCCTCAAGAGAGCGGCGTTCGATCGGCAGGTTGGATTCCGAGCACTTCTTGTCCACGTAATCGAGGTATGAGTCCGTGATGATTTGAAGCCCGCGCGTGATCAAGGAATCGTGAATTTGCCGCTGGCGGTCGAGCTCTTTCTCGTCGTGATACTCTTCCGGTAGACCGGCCTCCATCTGCTTGAAGCGTTTATCGTGCATTTTGGCGGCATAGACGTGACTGCCGACGATCTTGGAACCGAATCGCTTTGCCAGGTGGATGCCGATGTCCACGGCGGCGTTGGAATGGTCGGAATTATCAACCGGGATATAAATGGTCTTATACATGAAGTACTTCCCCCAGGCCCTGAAGAGTACTATGTCCGCGTCATTACATGAGAATACATGAGACCGCCATGCAAGCGGTCTCCGAAGAGGTGGAATGATAGCATCGGGCTGAATCCGAAAGCAAGGCGCCCTCCCTGGATGGAGCCGGATGAAGCAGCCCCTCCGTCGTCAGGCCTCAGGGCCTGATCACGCGAGCAGAGGACAGATTTCATAATCCCGGTCTTGGGGGAGTTCCTTGCGGATCAGCCAGGGAGACGACGGATCGCGGAACTGACTGTTGACGTTATTTTGTCGCTACGTGGATCGCCACGATTCCTCCCGTCAGGTTTCGGTATTCCACCTGCCGGAAGCCCGCCTCTCGGAGAATCTGGCACAGCCGTTCTTGGTCGGGAAACGTGCGGATCGAGGCCGGGAGATATTCATACACGCCGGTGGAATCACGGGCCACTTTCGTGCCGATCCAGGGGAGCAGCGTAAACGAGTACCAGTCATACAAGGTCCGCAGCCATCCATAGACCGGGCGGGAGAATTCCAAACAGACGAATCGGCCGCCGGGCTTGAGAATGCGGCGGATTTCGGCGACGGCCAGCGGCAAGTTGCCGACGTTGCGCATGCAGAAGCCCGTCGTCACCGCGTCGAAGGTGTCGTCCGCAAACCCCAACCGTTCGGCGCTGGCCTGCAAACAGACGATCTTGCCGGTCAACCCCTTGCCGGCCACTTTCTTGAGCCCTTCGGCCAACATGGCGTGGTTCAAGTCGGATGCGATCACGCGCCCGTTGGGGCCCATGCGTGGCTCCACGAGAATCGCCAGGTCGGCGGTGCCGGCACCCACGTCGAGCGCCAGGCCACGTTCGACCGGCGTGACGAACGAGACGGCGATTTTCTTCCAACGGTGATGAAGGCCGAAACTTAAGAGCGTGTTGTTGAGATCGTATACGCCGGCAATGGCTGTGAACATCCGTTGCACGGCCTGTTCGCGTGCTTGGCCGGACCAGGTCGAGACGACCTTGGCGGGCACCTTTGCCTGTTGTGCGGCGGCAGGGTCCTCGGTTTGCACCATGGGGATCGTGGTAGCACCCGCATAAAGGCGGTGTCAAGCCAGATTGCCCCACGCCGGAAGGAGAACGTTACCGGCACGCGCCTCTGTAATCAAGGCTCTCTTCTCCTCCACAGCTCTCTTAGCCAAGCGGGAGGGGGGGAATCGTCAAGACTTTGGACCAAAGACGTTACACAGAGGATGGACCGATCTGTTACAACATCTCATCAAGGAGCAAGGAGGGTCTGGGAGGAGAGGAGGGGGCAAACATGGATTGCGGCGTGAATAACACAGACCTGGATTGGACATTGGGCGAGGTCAAATCGTAAAGAGACAAGATCCGCGGTGAGAAAGAGCACGCAAAGGCTGTCTGCCTTAAATCGAGGAGTGCTTCTTTCGTCAAAACGGCGTATCCTTCGACCCCTGGCTATCCACCATCGATCAGATTGTCTCGTCGCCTTGGAGTGTGTGAGGCAAAAGAAGGCTGGCGAAGGAAGAACTGTGAAGGAGGTCGCGCGATGTTCGGTTCGCAGGCACTCGAAATTGCAATGAGTCTCTCGCTGATCTATCTGCAGTTGTCGCTGGTGTGTTCTGTCTTGAACGAGTGGGTGGCCGGATTTCTCAACATGCGGGCCAAGAATCTCTGGGAAGGGGTGCGCAACTTGTTGTACGACGCGGAAGGATCGGGTCTGGCCCGGCAACTCTATGATCATGCGTTGGTCAAACACTTGGGACGGGCGGGCCGGTTGCCGTCCTACATTCCTTCTCGCGTGTTTGCCATGGCGCTGTTTGATGTGGTCGCCCCCCTTGAGGGGTCGTCGAAGACGCGAACATTGAACGAGGTGCGGGCTTCCGTCGCCGCTCTCTCCGATGAGCCGGTCAAACGGGTCCTGCTGAACTTGATCGATGAGGCGGGCGATGACCTCAAAAAAGCGCGTGAGAATGTGGAACGATGGTATGACGACGCGATGGACCGCGTCTCCGGCTGGTACAAAAAGAGAGCGCAATTGCTGATCTTTGTGTGGGCGCTGGCGGTCACCCTCCTCGTCAACGCCGATACCGTGTTGATCGTCAACACGCTGGCCCATGACGCCACCATGCGAGCATCGCTTGTGGCGATGGCCGAAGCCAGGGCGAAGGAGCCGTTGCCGCAGGAAAATGGGCAGGTGGCGGAACTCATCAAACAGATGTCCGAGGAAACGAAGAAATTGGGCCTTCCGCTCGGCTGGTCGCGCGAGCCGGGGCTTCCGACGTCGTTTCCCCAAGGGGTAGGAGCCTGGGCGCTGAAAGTCGTAGGATTGTTTTTGACGACGGGGGCGGTGTCACTGGGGGCTCCCTTTTGGTTTGATGTCCTGAATAAGATCGTGAACATCCGGGCGGTGGGGAAGCGGCCGGAACGGTCGTAAGCGAAAGAAATGTAGAAGAGGGGAATCTCGGCGGTCTCTACAATGGCCGCGAAAGGCCGAGCCGGGCGTATGGCCATGCGTCGAGTCATCGCATGGTATAATCCGCCGCCATGCCCGGCTCGATCATCATCAAAGGCGCCCGCGAGCATAATCTCAAGAATATCGACATCGAGATCCCGCGCGACAAGCTGGTGGTCATCACCGGCTTGAGCGGATCGGGGAAGTCGTCGCTCGCCTTTGACACCATCTACGCCGAGGGCCAGCGACGCTACGTCGAGTCTCTGTCCGCCTACGCGCGGCAATTCCTGGAACAAATGGGCAAGCCCGATGTCGATTCGATCGAAGGGCTGTCGCCCGCCATCTCCATCGAGCAGAAGAGCACCAGCCACAATCCCCGTTCCACAGTCGGGACGGTCACGGAGATTTACGACTATCTACGCCTCCTGTTCGCCCGGGTGGGCCGCCCCTATTGTTTTCAATGCGGCGAGGAGATTACCGCCCAGACCGTCCAACAAATGGTGGACGCCATCGCCGCTTTGCCGGAAGGGACCAAGTTCCAGATTCTGGCGCCGATCGTGCGAGGGCGGAAGGGAGAATATCGAAAAGAACTGTTGGAGATGCGGAAGGCCGGCTACGTCCGCGCCCGCGTCGACGGCACTGTCGTCGATCTCGGCGAAGACATTGTCCTCGACAAACAGAAAAAACATACGATCGAGATCGTCGTCGATCGCCTGGTAATGAAGCAGGGCGACGCCCTCATGCGGCGGCTGGCCGATTCGGTCGAAACGTCCCTCAAACTGGCCGGCGGGTTGGTGGGAGTCCTCACCGAGGACGGGAAGACCAGACTCTACAGCGACAAACTGGCCTGCATCAAATGCGGCGTCAGCTATCCCGAAGTGACGCCGAGAATCTTCTCCTTCAATAGCCCGCACGGCGCTTGCCCGGCCTGCGACGGGATCGGCTATCACGTGACGCCCGGTCACGCCGAGGAAGAAGATTTCACTTTGTTGGACGTCTGCGAGACCTGTCGAGGGGCCAGACTGAAACCGGAGAGCCTGGCGATCAAGATTGAGCGTAAATCTATCGCCGAGGTGACGGGCCTCTCGATCCGAGCGGCGGCGGAGTTTTTCTTGTCGCTCAAGCTGACGGACCGCGAATTGGTGATTGCACATCGCATCTTGAAGGAAATCCGTGAGCGGCTGGGCTTCTTGGTGAACGTCGGCCTCGATTATCTAACCTTGGATCGGGCGGCGGCCACACTGTCTGGCGGTGAAGGACAGCGCATCAGACTGGCCACGCAAATCGGCTCCGGTCTCGTCGGCGTGCTCTATATCCTCGATGAGCCGTCGATCGGCCTGCATCCGCGGGACAACCGCCGCCTCTTGCAAACGCTGCTCAAGCTGCGGGATCTCGGCAACACCGTCGTGGTCGTCGAGCACGATGCCGAGACGATGTTGGCGGCCGATTACATCCTCGACATGGGGCCCGGCGCGGGATCGCACGGCGGGCACGTCGTCGCCAAAGGCACGCCGCAAGAGGTGATGGGTGCTCCCCATTCGTTGACGGGACAGTACTTACAGGGAGCGCAAACCGTCGCCGTGCCGCGGAGACAACGGAAGCCCAAGGGGTTTCTCTCCGTCGTGGGCGCGAGCAAGCACAATCTCAAGAACGTGACGGCCAAAATTCCCCTTGGCCTGTTCACCTGCGTGACCGGCGTGTCCGGATCGGGCAAAAGCACCCTGGTGCTGGAGGTGTTGTTCCATTCACTCTCGCAGATGCTTTATCACAAAAAACCGAAAATCGACGGCTGCAAGGAGTTGAAGGGGGTCGAGGCGCTCGACAAGGTGATCGACATCGACCAGTCGCCGATCGGCCGGACACCTCGTTCGAACCCTGCGACCTACACCGGCCTGTTCGGCTACATTCGCGATCTCTATTCGAACTTGCCTGAGTCGCGGGTCCGGGGCTACAAACCGGGGCGCTACAGTTTCAACGTCAAAGGCGGTCGTTGCGAAGCCTGCCAAGGCGACGGGCTCATCAAGATCGAGATGCATTTCCTCCCGGACGTCTATGTGACGTGCGAAGTCTGCAAAGGCCAGCGGTACAACCGTGAGACGCTGGACATTCTGCACAAGGGCAAGAGCATCGCCGACGTGCTGAACATGACCGTGGACGACGCGCTGGAATTTTTTGAGCACATTCCCTTGATCAAGGCCAAGCTTCAAACCCTCCATGATGTCGGGCTCCACTATGTGAAGCTAGGGCAATCCGCCACGACCCTCTCCGGCGGAGAAGCGCAACGAGTCAAGCTCTCACGGGAACTCTCCAAGCGAGCTACGGGCCGGACCCTCTACATTCTTGATGAGCCCACCACCGGCCTGCATTTCGCCGATGTGCAGCGATTGCTCGATGTGTTGGATCGGTTGGTTGAAGCCGGCAATACGGTCCTGGTCATCGAACATAACCTCGACGTCATTAAGAACGCCGACTGGATCATCGACCTTGGCCCGGAAGGCGGCGACCGAGGCGGAGAGATTGTGGCGGAAGGCCCGCCGAAAGAGATTGCGAAGGCGAAGCGGTCGTACACGGGGCAGGTGTTGAGAGATGCGGGGGTGTAGGTATCGGAGGAAGGTACCTCAGTTTGTTGGCGGGCATCGAGACGTCAGGGGCGCGGATCGCAGAAGTAGCTTCTCACCCAAAGAGCCTCCGGGAAGATCTCTTGCCAGTTGAGAGCCATCGTCTTGCCAGGCCAGGCACTTTGTCGGCAACGAGTGTGACATTGCCAATCAAAACATCTCAGATCAAAATAGGGTGTTGTTTCGCTCGGCTCGATGATAGCTCAAAGGAGAGCTCAAAGCCGGAGGGTTCTTACAGAGAGAGCACGAAATCGGCAAGGGTTGTTAGTCATTGGTGAAAGGGAAGGACCGATTGCATGCGCACCATCATTCTCTTGACCATTTCGAACATCTTCATGACCTTTGCCTGGTACGGCCATTTGAAATACAAGGATGCGCCCTTGTGGGCGGCGATCGTCGTAAGTTGGGGCATCGCGTTCATCGAGTATTGTTTTCAGGTGCCGGCCAATCGCATCGGCCACTATGAATTCACCGCCGCGCAATTGAAGACAATTCAGGAAGTGATTACGCTCATCGTGTTTTGCGTGTTCTCGGTGCTCTATCTCAAGGAACCGCTCAAGTGGAACTATCTGGCCGGCTTCGGCCTGATGGTCGGCGCCGTCTTCCTCATTTTTAAGGAGTGGTGACCATGTCGCTCGATGGAAAAGAATCGACCGCAGACGATTTCGAAAAACTCGGCGTATTGTATCTCGGCCGTCCCTACGACCTGGCCGCCAAGCGGGCCAAGCCCGGCTGGTTGCTCTACGACTCGAAGGATCTCGTGACGCATGCCGTGTGCGTCGGCATGACCGGAAGTGGGAAAACCGGCCTGTGCCTCGCGTTGCTTGAGGAGGCGGCGATCGACGGCATTCCGGCGATCATCGTCGATCCCAAGGGCGATCTCGGCAATCTGATGCTGACGTTTCCCGGCTTGAAAACGGAAGAGTTCCGCCCTTGGATCAATGAAGACGACGCGCGCAAGAAAGGACTCTCGCCGGATGAGTACGCGGCGCAACAGGCCGATCTGTGGAAGAGGGGCTTGGCGGAATGGGGGCAAAGCGGGGAGCGGATTCAACGGTTGCGAGAGGCGGCCGAGGTCGCGATCTATACGCCGGGCAGCAATGCCGGTGTGCCGGTCTCGATCGTGCAATCATTTGCGGCGCCGGCGGCCGATGTCCGTGACGATGCGGAACTGTTGCGCGAGCGGATCAATACCACGGTGACGGGCCTGCTGGGACTGCTCGGCATCGACGCCGATCCGATCCAGAGCCGCGAACATATTCTGCTGTCCACGATCTTCAATCATTGTTGGAAGAACGAAGAAGACCTTGACCTCGCCTCGTTGATTCACGCCATTCAAACGCCGCCCGTGACCAAAATCGGCGTGCTGGACGTCGAATCCTTCTTTCCGTCGAAAGACCGGTTCGCCTTGGCGATGAAGCTCAACAACTTGTTGGCAGCTCCGGGATTTCAGGCCTGGCTCGAAGGGGAAGCTCTCGACGTTCAGTCCCTGCTCTACACGCCGGCAGGCAAGCCCCGCCATGTGATTTTCTCCATTGCGCACTTGAACGACGCCGAACGGATGTTCTTCGTCACACTCTTGCTGGGGCAAGTGATCGGGTGGATGCGTGCGCAATCGGGCACGACCAGCCTGCGGGCGATCTTCTACATGGACGAAATTTTCGGCTACTTCCCGCCGGTGGCCAATCCGCCGTCCAAACAGCCTCTGCTCACGTTGCTCAAACAGGCCCGTGCTTTCGGGCTCGGCGTCGTGCTGGCGACTCAGAATCCCGTCGATCTCGACTACAAGGGTCTGGCCAACACCGGCACCTGGTTCATCGGCCGGCTCCAGACCGAGCGGGACAAGGCGCGCGTGCTCGAAGGGCTGGAAGGGGCCTCGGCCAGTTCGGGGCAGCTGTTTGATCGAACTCGTATGGAGCAGATCCTGGCCGGCCTGGGAAACCGCATCTTCCTGATGCACAACGTGCACGAGGACGAGCCCGTCGTCTTTGAGACCCGCTGGTGTCTTTCCTATTTGCGCGGTCCACTGACGAGGACACAAATTAAGACGTTGATGGATCCGGTGAGGGGTAAGGGGTTAGGGGTGAAAGGTGAGGGGAAAGAGAAATCCACTGCTTCGCCTCACTCCTCACCACTCACTTCTCACGCCTCGCGTCCGATGTTGCCGCCCGACGTCCCGCAATATTTTGTCCCGCTGCGCGGCGCCAAGCCGAGCGGATGCGAAATGGTCTATGCGCCGATGCTCTTCGCGTCGTCGCAGGTTCGCTTCACCGATCCCAAACTCGGCATCGATGTCACGGAGTCGGTGACCCTGTTGGTCCCCATGGCGGATGGGCCGGTGGCGGTGGATTGGGATCAGGCAAGCCCCATTGATGTGGCCGTCGCGGATCTTGAACAGTCTCCCGCTCCCGGTGCGCAATTTCTTGCGCCGCCTGCCGTCGCCGGTAAAGCCAAGCACTATGCCGAGTGGAATAAGGAGTGTGCCGCGTGGTTGTACCGGACGCGGCAGTTGGAAGTGTTGAGGAGCCCAAGCGCAAAGGACGTCTCCAAGCCCGGCGAGTCGGAGCGGGACTTTCGCCTCCGGCTGCAGCAGGTCGGTCGCGAGCGACGGGATCAGGCCGTCGAGACTCTGCGGAAGAAGTATGCACCGAAGATCGCTACGCTCCAAGATCGGATCAGGCGGGCTGAGCAGATGAAGGCCAAACAGGAAACGGAGGCGCGCACCAGCCAGGTCCAAACGGCGATCACGGTCGGAGCATCCCTCCTCGGAGCCTTTCTCGGGCGCAAGACCATCAGCGCCGCAAACGTCGGACGGGCCGCCACCGCCATCCGCGGGGCCGGCCGGGTTATCAAGGAATCGAAAGATGTCGGCGTGGCGGAGGAAAACCTCGCGGCGCTTCAACAACAGTTGGCGGACCTCGAAGCGCAGTTCAAATCGGAAAGCGAGGCGCTTGTCGCCGCCATTGATCCCTTGAACGAACCGTTGGAATCCATCTCCATCAAACCCACCAAGGCGAACATCGCTGTGAAGCTGGTGGCCCTCGCCTGGACTCCCCATTGGCGAGGGGCGGATGGATTCCTGACGCCGGCCTGGGATTGATCCAAGCCCAGCGCGACCCCGGACGAACAACATCACGGCGGTATTCTCTGTGCGATTTCGTGACGGGAGGAGGGCTGATCCCTGATCAGTGGCCTTTGTCTTTCTGCATGATCTTGTCGGTCCAGGCCAGCAGAATGGCGGAGCCGAGAAAGGTGAGGTGGATGAAAATTTTCCACTTGATGTGCTCGGGGTTCTCGTTCGCCACGTCCACGAAGGCTTTCAGGAGGTGGATGCTCGAGATCCCGATCAGCGAAGCCGCCAACTTGACCTTGATGGTGCCGGGATCGACGTGGCTCAGCCAATCGGGTCGATCGGGATGGGTTTCTAGATCGAGTTTGCTCACGAAGGTGGCATAGCCGCCGATGACGACCATGGTCAAGAGATTCGCCACCATCGTGACGTCGATCAATCCCAAGACTCCCAGCATGAACACGGTTTCGTCCATTTTGTGGATGTGAGTCGCCATCTCCCACAGCTCGACCAGGAATTTGTAGGCGTAGAGTAGTTCCGCGACGATGAGGCCGGCGTACAACGGAGCTTGAATCCAGCGGCTGGCGAAGACGACGACTTCGAACCAGTGCTCCGCGCGTGAGAGCGGCACAGGCGGGGGCTGAGTCGTTCTGTCTCGGACTTGGGTGATGGAATCGTCGGCCATAAGAATCCGTTGACGGCGCCTACGATAAGGCGGGTCGTATCGTAGTCAGGGGGATTGGAAGGTGTCAATCCGGATGACATAAGCTGGTTTGCGACAGTTTGGAAAGGGCAAGCCCCCATCCGAGCCCGCTCCAAGTGGGGCTGGTGTGGAGCCAATCCCCTGGGATGGGTTCAGAGAAACGAGCATGCCGTCATTTGGCCGTCAGCCATTGCGAGAGCACTCGTTCGAGATCCTCGCGCGAGATCGGTTTGCTGATGAAGTCGTTCATGCCGCAGGCCAGACACTGTTGGCGGTCTGCTTCCATCGCGTTGGCGGTCATGGCGATGATGGGCACGCGGCGGTGCTTCGTCGTGGGGAGTGTGTCGCCTGGGGGCTGCGGAGAAGAGAGATGAGGAGACGTGTGATCGCTGGCGACTGACAGTGGAGCTGTTTCGAGCTCTCTGATACGCCTCGTGGCCTCGAAGCCGTCCATTTCGGGCATCTGGCAATCCATGAACACGATGTCATACGGCCGGCGCGCGAGCGCGGCCAGCGCCTCATGGCCGTTGCCGGCCACGTCCGCCCGATAGCCCAACTTCTCCAACATTCGGACGGCGACTTTTTGATTGACCGGATTGTCGTCCACGACGAGGAGCCGGACGGAGGCGTGGGCTTCGGCCACCTGATGCCTGGTGATCAACGGCGGCTCGATCGACGCGGCCGCATCGATCCGCCCGATCGACGCAGCCGACCGCCCCATCACCATGCGCAGACAGTCGTGCAGTTGCGATTTACGGACCGGTTTCGTGAGATAGCCGG
>JAIWOH010000004.1 GCA_020216985.1 Nitrospira sp. | reverse complement strand
TGTATTCATTACGACCTACCTCCAGACTCCCAGTCCCGCTCAGGTGGTACGTGCCGCTTCCGCCCCGTTGGTCGCCAAGGATGAGGTCGTTGCTGACGATCGTATGTGTCCCGCCGGTCTGGTTGAAAACAGCGGTGCCGGCGGAGCCGAAACGTTCAACAGTCCTTACCGACAGGCTGCCACCACTCAGGTTGTACGTGCCGCTGCCGCCGCCGGAGCCAAGGGAGAAGCCATTGGTGACCGTGTGCGTGCCGCCGGTCTGATTGAAAACGCCGGTCCCCCCGTGGCCGATGTGTTCATAAGTTCCCGACAGACTCCCGCTACTCAGGTTGTAGGTACCGCTGCTGCCGATGAGTGTGCCAACGTAGAAGTTGCCAGTGACTGTGTTCGTGCCGCCGGTCTGGGTGAAGACGCCGGTGCCGGCGTAGCCGATAAATTCATGACCTGCCGACAGGCTCCCGGTCCCGCTCAAGTCATACGTGTCGTAGTCCCCGCTGCCAGTGCCGAGGACGAGGCTATCAACAACTTGCGTCCCGCCGCTCTGGGTGAAAGTTGCCGCCTGCGCCGGCGCACTGCTCAACAAGGCAACCGCCACGGTAACCGCGATGGCTAGGCGCCACCCCTTCAGACACCAATCCATATACCAATCACGCCGCTTCGTCTTCATCGTCAAACATCCCCCAATAAAAAAAGTAAAGGACATGAGCTGTTTCTGATCTGGTCGGACAGCCTCTTGTTGTTCACTCCCCCTCTCATCGGTGGGTCTGCCATTGTCCGGTTCCCAACATCATCAGGACCGTCAGTACGGATGACCTTCCGCTCCCTTCCGCCGAGCTATCCTTTTGCCTTTGCCCGTTGCCGTTCTCTGCCCCTCGGCCTCCAGCAGGTCTGGCCTAGGAAGGCTAAAGTGTACTTCATCGCGAGCATTTATCAACCCCCTCTTTGGGGGAAGAGGACAGTTCAGCCCCTTCGGTTTCTGGATGAGATAATGTGTGAGAAGATCTCTTAGTCTTTTGAGAAAAGGCACGCCAAGCAACAACCAGGCCGCAGAGACACCACCTCAACGCTCCAACTTCCGCTCTGCTTGAGCAGTCGCTCCCTTGGCTTGCTGGCGTGCCGGTTCATTTCTTTCCGGTCCTTGATGCTACCGTGTTGCCGCTTTTGTTCTGCTGCTAGCTCGTGCGCCCTTTCCTACTCTGTGCGCTCTTGTAGTCAGCAATGCGATCTGTTCTTGCTCAGCGACGGACTGATCCCCCCTTCCATGGGGAAGCACGGTGGGCAAGTCAGCTCCCATGTTTTGTTGAATGGCGCACGTTGCCGCCTCACCAGTCTCAAGCTGTCATCCTTTTCGCTTATTCAGTAGTGGGGAAGCGCGGTTTTTGAAAGGGTGATTGGTTGTCAGGTGCAGAGAAAACGAGCGACCATTTTCCCTTTCTCTTGGAACCAACCTCCTCGTATTCAGCGTTGAGACACCTCTCGCTCTCAAGGCATAATGGCGACTACTATGGACCGAACCGATCTGTTGTCGCTATACCGTCAGATGCTGTTGATCCGGCGATTTGAAGAAAAGTCGGCGGAGATGTATGCGCTGGCCAAGATCGCGGGGTTCCTCCACCTGTACATTGGTGAAGAGGCGGTTGCTGTAGGAGCGATTGCGGCTCTGCGGCCGGATGACTATGTCATCAGCGCCTACCGGGACCATGGGCATTGTCTGGCGCGCGGGTCCGAGCCGGGGAAGGTGATGGCCGAATTGTTCGGCAAGGCCACCGGTCTGTGCAAAGGCAAGGGCGGCTCCATGCACCTGGTTGATGTGGAAAAACGGTTTATGGGCGGCTATGCGATTGTGGGAGGACATCTGCCCTTGGCGACCGGCCTGGCCTTTGCGAGTAAATACCAGTCGCTCGACCAGGTGACGGTCTGTTTTTTCGGAGAGGGGGCGCTCCCGAGTGGCCAGGCGCACGAAGCATTCAATCTCGCGGCCCTCTGGAAGCTCCCGGTCATCTTCATCTGTGAAAACAACCGCTATGGCATGGGGACACCGGTCGAACGGGCGGTGGCTCTCTACACGGATATCACCGAAACGGCCCGCTCCTACGGCATCGCGGCTGAACAGGTAGATGGCATG
Source organism: Nitrospira sp. (assembly GCA_020216985.1). Taxonomy (GTDB): domain Bacteria; phylum Nitrospirota; class Nitrospiria; order Nitrospirales; family Nitrospiraceae; genus Nitrospira_D. The sequence continues at coordinate 7,875 of JAIWOH010000004.1, read as the reverse complement.
GATGTGTTGGCCGTGCGATCGGTCATGCGACGAGTGGTCGAGCAGGTGCGCGCCACGGGGGGACCTTTTTTTATCGAGGCTAAGACCTACCGATTCATGGGCCATTCCATGGCCGATCCGGCTCATGGCCATTATCGAACCAAGGAAGAGGTGGAAGAGTACCGCAAGCGCGATCCGTTGCTGCTCCTCAAACAGACCATGCTCAGTCAGAACCTTGCCAATGAAGCTGATTTTAAGCAACTAGAACAAGAGGTCGGAGCAGTGGTCGCCGCGTCGATCAAATTTGCCGAGGAAAGTCCCTTCCCTGCCCCTGCTGAACTGCACGAGGATGTGCTGATGGAGTGAGGAGCGCCATGGTGCTGTCGTATCGGGAAGCGCTCAATCAGGCGATGCGCGAAGAGATGCGGCGCGACCCGCGTGTGTTTCTCATCGGCGAGGAGGTCGCCTACTACCAGGGAGCCTTCAAGGTGAGCAAAGGCTTCATCGAGGAATTTGGTCCCCGCCGCGTGATCGACACCCCCATCACCGAAGCCGGTTTCACCGGCCTGGCCATCGGCGCGGCGATGGCGGGATTGCGGCCGATCGTGGAACTCATGACGATGAACTTCGGCATTGTGGCGCTCGATCAGATTGTCAACAACGCCGCCAAAATTCGGTACATGTCGGGAGGGCAACTGTCGGTGCCAATGGTGATCCGAGGACCCGGCAGTGCGGCCCATCAGTTAGCCGCCCAACATTCGCAAAGTTTGGAAGCCTGGTTTTGCCATGTGCCAGGGCTCAAGGTGATCGCACCGGCCGCGCCGTGTGATGCAAAGGGGCTGCTCAAAAGTGCGATCCGAGACCCCAATCCCGTCATCTTCATCGAAGCACAGTTATTGTACGGCACGAAGGGGGAGGTGCCGGAGGGTGAATACACCATTGCCATCGGTGTCGCGGAGATCAAACGTCCCGGGCGAGATGTGACGGTCGTGGCCTACTCGAAAATGCTCTTGCTCGCCTTGGAAGCAGCCGAGCATTTAAGCCGAGAGGGGATTGACAGCGAGGTGATCGATCCTCGCACGCTCAAACCGCTCGACCTGGAGCCGATCGTGGCGTCCGTGCGGAAGACCGGTCGCTTGGTGATTGTCGAGGAGGGATGGCGCTTTGGTGGATTGGGCGCGCAAATCGCTGAGAGCGTCTATGCCGCGGCGTTTGATTACCTTGATGCGCCGATTGTGCGAGTGGTGGGAGAGGATGTGCCGATACCCTATAGCCGACCGTTGGAGGATGCCGCTATTCCTGATCTACCTCGTGTGATTCAAGCGGTGAAGTCGCTTTGCTGAAGGGAGGAAGACCATGGCGAGCCGCGTGGTGATGCCCAAACTCACCGATACGATGGAAGAAGGGACGTTGGTCGCCTGGAAAAAGCGAGAAGGAGAGCGAGTCGAAGCGGGAGAGGTCATTGCCGAGATTGAAACCGACAAGGCGGTCATGGATCTGGAGGCGTTTGCCTCTGGTATCGTGCGCAAAATCGTGGTGCCCGAGGGGGAAACGGTTCCGTCCGGTACCCTGCTGGCTATTGTTGCCGAGGCTGATGAAGACATCACGGCGGCCTTGACCGAACAAATCGCTCCCGCGCCCTCACCATCATCTGTCACACCTCCCGCCCAAGGAGTTGCGGCTGCCACTGCTGCCCCCCCCTCCCCAGCATCTTCCGCCCCTAGGCCGTCCATGACTTCGAGAGAAACAGGGGCTCGCCCGCCTGCTTCCCCCCGCGCCAGAGCCCTTGCGGCGGAACGAGGTGTCGATTTGTTGGCCGTTGTTGGGACTGGCCCCGGCGGACGGATTGTCGAAGAAGATGTACTCCGGGCGGCGCCTGCAGCGGCATCGGTATCGGTAGTGGAATCGTTGCCTCCTGGAACGGATCAGCCGCTCAGCCAAATGCGCAAGGCCATTGCCAGGGCGATGGTTCAGAGCAAGGCTCCGGTACCGCACTTCTATGTAACAACCGAGATCAGCATGGACGAGGCCGAGCAGCTCCGAGAGCAGTTGAATCGGGAGGAACCGTTCCGTCCCACCGTCACCGACCTGCTAATCAAGGCAACAGCCCTGGCGCTGGACCAGTATCCCGCCGTCAATGTCTCGTATGTCGGAGATGCGATTCGGCGCTACACGAGCATTGATATCGGCGTGGCCGTTGGCATGGAGGACGGGTTGATCACCCCTGTGATTCGTGATTGTGGCGCCAAGTCGCTGGAGACGATCACGGTCGAATCCCGGTCACTTATTGAGCGGGCCAGACTCAAGCGGTTACAGCCGGTCGAATACACCGGGGCGACGTTCTCCATCTCCAATCTCGGCATGTTCGAAGTTGAGAACTTTATTGCTGTGCTTGTGCCCCCACAGGCCGCGTCGCTGGCGGTGGGAGCTATTCGTACCGTGCCGATTGTCGTGGATGGGGCGGTGCGCATCGGCCAACGGATGAAGGTCACCCTCTCCTGTGACCATCGGGCCCTGGATGGGCTTGTGGCGGCTCAGTTTCTCAAAGAGCTCAAACGCATTCTGGAACATCCGCAGGAACTAATGACCCCCACGTCTCCTGCATGATCAAAAGGGCTAGCGCTCGCTCTTCTGTCGCTTCAACGCTGGTGGGAGAGGCGAGTGCGCGCTGTTCCGTAAAAACTCTACAATCCGGTTTTCGGCCCAATAGGGATCTTCACCGTTTCGGCTGCGGTGATAGAACCCGCAATGGCCTCCGTACCGAGGGGCGATCAGGCGGATCAGTGGATGGCCAAGGATGGTCGGCACAGTGAACATGGAATAGGGGATAAAGGGATCGTCTTGGGCCGTGATGATCAAGGTGGGGACGGCAATGGATCCAAGCACGTGCCGTGCGCCGGCTCGGTCATAATAGTCCGCACCGCTTTGGTATCCTCCGTCGGGGGCGGTGTACCAGTGGTCGAACTCGCTGATGCGGGTGATGGTATCGAGGCGAGTCAGATCCCACTTGCCTGGAAAGAGAGCAGCCTTGCGCCGGAGGCGGGATTTGAGGCCGTTTAAAAAATGCCGGTGATAGAGCCAATTGCGCGGCTCCTCCAGCGCACGGGCGCAGACTGTCGGATCGATATTCGGGCAGACAGCCGCCACGCCGGCCAACGCCGGATCATTTCCGCCCAGCTCGCCGGCGGCCTTCAGGACCAAATTGCCGCCCATTGAATAGCCGACGAGCCAGATGCGATCGAGGCCGTCTCGTGTGGCGAGTTCCCGCACAATCGCGCGGTAATCGCTGCTCAACCCGCTGTTGTAGAGGGTTGGAGAGAGGTGTTCCGTGCCCCCGCAGTTGCGCTGGTTCATCCGGACGACGTTGAAGCCAACCCGATAGGCCTTGGCTGCGATGCCGAGCATGTAGCGCGAGTTGCTCGACCCTTCGAGGCCGTGCACGAGCACCACCGTGGGAGCGGAGATTCGGTTCTGCTGCCAGTGGCAATGGCCGAGCAGTCGCGTATCAGGCTCCGTGGCAAAGATGCGAGATTCATGAGGCAGGTCCGTGAGCGACATCGTTCGCGGGAGATACCGAGGCACGAGCGTCATGAGATGGGGATTGCGCAGCAAGAGCGGCGGCTCGTAGATGAGAATCGGATCGACCATGGCGTTCTCATCATAATAGCGTAAAAGCCGATTGGGGCGCAGAGCGAAAACAGATTGTGCCTCGGGGCTGGAACTTTCCCGCTTGCCGAGTATAATGGCGGCCAAAACTCGTGCGGTACCCATGAAAAAGGAGACACAGCTCATGAGATTGCGAAAAGAGACGCAACGGATCGGTGTATGGCGCACGGTTGCGGCGGCGATTACGTTGGGAACGATTCTCTGGAGTGGAGCGCCCGCGTTTGCAGAAGAGGCACCTTCGTCCGCTTCGGGCAACGTGGCGTTGCAGGTCACAAGCTGGCTATTGACAGCGCCATATGGCACCTTCAAGGCCGCCTATGCAATCGGCGGCTCGATCGTTGGAGGGATTGTCTGGCTGGGGACTGGAGGAAACACACAAACGGCCAAGTCTATCTGGCGACCGGCCATTACGGGGGATTACATCATTCGGCCGGAAAACTTAGCCGGCCAACGGCCGCTTCATTTTGTCGGCAAGACCGACTAAGCAGGGACACACCCTTGAGACTCGACGACTCGGCTGTTCAAAGGCCAGGCGCTTTGCCCAGCACGGTGGTCTAAGGCGTGTCCGGAAAGAGGATGTAGGGTTTCGGCGGTTCTTGATCGGGCGGCACGAAGGCCGGCGCCGGTTCACCTGCCGGGCCCAAGCTCTTAATGAATCGGTAGATGGCCCGCAGATCCTGCTCCGTCATTTCACGCAGGACGTACCAGGGCATGGGCGGGCGAAACTCCACCGTTCGCGCCACCGTCAGCCACTGCTCTTCGGTAACCCGCTGCATGGCAAGTCGGAGATTGCTCGAATAGGTCGTTCCCCAGGGTCCGCGCCAGCCGATCCGATCGCCCATGAGCCAATCCTTGTCAGGAACCTTCCCTGCTGTGTCCGCGTACCCGGCCGTGTGGCAATCGTTGCAGCCGGCCACGATGACCAGATACCGGCCGCGCTCAAGCAGTTTCTTCTCCGCGGCGCTGGGTGCGGCGCTGACGTCTCCGGCGGCAATGGCGACGGCCAAGTATCCTATTCCAATTCCGCAGCGCATGACGCTCGTCAGGGATCTGGGTAATCTCATAAAGGTGATCTCCTTTTCACGAATGGGTGAGCAGGCGACATTATGAAGGCAAACCGGTGAATTTCGTCAAGGCTCCCATAGCCCATGCGCTTTGAACCATGCAAATCCGTGAGATGGGCTGTTTTCAATCATGCTTCATTCTCTCTGTCCCTTCTTTGGGATTTGAGCGGCATTTCTATGACAAAACGAGAGCGAGAGGGAATTTACTCTTGTAGTCTCGAACAACCGGCTCGTATCTCCTAACCGAAAGGACCTTCTCCAAAGCGGGTAGAGCCCGCAAAAGAAACGGCCACTGCCTCCAGTGGGAACAGTGGCCGCCTTGCATCGGAATTGGCTCCCCGGGCAGGACTCGAACCTGCGACCAGCCGGTTAACAGCCGGCTGCTCTACCAACTGAGCTACCGGGGAACGATTGTTCAGTTCAGAGGTGCTGCATTCTAACAAATGTCGAAGGAAGAGGGGAACGAAATTTTAGACGTCAAAGTCTTCGGTTTCGTCCTCGTCGGTCGAGGCGTCGGTATTGCCGACGGCGAGGGCGGCATAGTGCCTGGCCCAGGTAAGGTACAGGTTTCCGCTGTCGCGCATCGTGTGGGCGGCCATAATCAGTTTTTCAACCAGCTCCGGGTCTTTGCCGGTGGCCTGGATCACTGCGGCTCGCCGCTCAATGGCTCTTGGATACTCATTCAGCAAGGCGCCGATCTCGCTGAGCAGTTCGTCGAGGACGTTGTCTTCGTCTTGCATGTTGACTCCCTCAAGTTGGCGCTCGGCAGGGCCAAACAAAAAACCCCATAGCGCGGGCGCCATGGGGTCTTTTTAATCGGTACGAGATTGCTCAGCCTTGATACGCTTGTCCCAAGGCGGCCGATTCCCCCTTCTTTGCCATCAGATGCCCGCTGGCGCTCACGGCCTGCATCACAATGGCGTGGTGCTTGGCCGCGTCGCACACCACCACGCAGAGTTCACACCCCTTGCAGCGGTCGATGTTAACCTCGGCCACCATCTTGGTGACGTTCAAATCCAAGCAGTTGGCCTCGGGGCAATACATGATGCAGAGGCGGCAGCCCTTCTTGGCCGTGCATTTTTCATCGATGACTTGGGCTACGTTATACATGCCACGTGTTTCCTTTTTATTATGCCGCGACGGCTGGATTGCCGACTCGCAACTCGACCTTGTTCTTCTCCGCCCACTCGCTGGCCATCTCATAGGCCCGCTTGACGGTGGCCAGATTCTTGGCCAGCAACATTTCCTTCTTGGCGAATTTCTTCTTGATCGCTTCGTCCAGCGAAGCCGTTCCTCCCGACGCGACGAATTTCTTGCCGAAGCGCTCTTGCAAGGCGCCGTCGAGCGCTTCCAGTGAGACGCACTTGGTGATGCCGGCGACGGAACCGATCATGGTCATGTTCGTGGACAACTCGGTGCCGGCGATTTCGATGGCGAGTTCGGTGCCGGCGATGTAGAAAACGGCCACGTTCAAATCTTTCAACCGTTGGACATCTTCCTCGGACAAGAGAGGCTGGTCAGAGTTGATGATGACGACCCCGCCTTCCTTGATTCCGGAATAAAAGGGCATGGTGTAGCTTTTCCCCATGGTGATGACCTGGGGGTGGAAGACTTCGATGACGTCGGGAAACACCAACTCGCCGCGGTCGTAGATCCGTTCGATGCCGATGCGGCAGTAGCTCTCCGCCGGCGCCATGCGTTTTTCGGCGCCGAAGAACGGATTGGAGATGGAAAACTTACCGTCTCGGTTGGCGGCCATCGCCATGACATGCGCAGCCGTGACGGCGCCCTGCCCGCCCAACCCCGACATTCTGATGTTGAGTCGCTTCTTGATCATCGTGGTCCTCGCCGGTTGATTTAGGCCTGCGCTTGGCCCGCAAGTTGTTTGGCCGCCGCTTTCCGTTCTTTCTCTTTCGCCGCCAATTCAGCCAGCAGTTGCTTGGCTGGTTCGCTGATAAATTCTTTATAGGCGAAGCGCTCGGTCGGCTTCTCCGAGTCGCGCATTTCTTGCAGCCCCTCCATGCTGTTTTTCCCGATCTCCAGAATGCAGGGGGTATAGAGCTGCAGATACGTCGGCCCGATCTCGCGGGCAACGTGGACAGCGTTGCGAATGACTTTTTCAATCAACGACGGCTTGCTGACCGTGCACTGGACGACGTAGTGACAGCCTGATTCTCTGGCGATCTCGGGCAGCCGCACCTTGTCGAACAGTTTGCCGACCGGCGCCATCTTGGCGACGAATCCCTTTTGCATCAACCCGCTTTCTTGGCCTCCGGTGTTGGCGTACAGCTCGTTGTCGAAGCAGATGGTTGTAAACTTTTCTTGTCGAAACCAGGCCTGGAGCGTCATGTCCAGCCCGATGTCGACGGTTGCGCCGTCTCCGGCCAATACCACGACGTCCTTGATTCGTCCGGGAAAGCGGACGCTCAACGCTCGTTTCAGACCGGACGCGACGGCGTTCTGGTTGCCGAAGAGAGAATGGATGTTATGAACGGCCACCATGGGAAACACGAGACTGGTGCAGCCGGTCGAACCGACCATCACGGTGTCTTCCGGATTCGGCAACGAGGCCATGATGTATCGGAACGCCATGGATTCCGGACAGCCGGCGCACAGTGAATGTTGCTCGATCAATTCTTTCGAGGTTCCAATGTCTTTCCAACCTCGGTCTTCCTTCCCGTAAGTAGCGCTCTTGACGAGATCCTGATAATCCGACGGCATGATGTCATACAGGGCTTCTGAAATTTTGATGCGTTCTTTGCTCATGGGGCTCCTTCTTTCTTGCGGAAGACCGGCTTTCGCGATCCAACCGCCATGAGATCGTTATTCTCTCGCTCCTGCCTCTTTCGCTCCCAACCGCTCAGCTTCCACGACCGGCCAGGGAGAAGGTCTTCATCCCAAGGGCCGTCTTGATTTCCGAGACGATGATCTCCGGCGGCATGGTCATGCCTCCGCAGACGTGCGGGCCGGCATGGACGCGATGGTGATTGGGGATCGTGGCTCGGATTTCTTTGGCCAGCCATCCGGTGACATTGAACTCCGGCACAAAAATGTGTTTCGCATGTTTGGTGGCCTCCCGGATTTCTTCTTCCGGCCAGGGGCGCAGGGTTTTGACCTTGACGAGGCCGCAACGCACCCCTTCGTCTTCCAACATGCGAATCGCTTC
>JAIWOH010000021.1 GCA_020216985.1 Nitrospira sp. | reverse complement strand
TGGGCGCCGCTCTCAGAAGGGCCATGTGGATGTGAGAGCCCAGGTATTCCACGAGTGGGATGAACCGATCGGCGTCTATTGATTGCTCGCTGGCGAACGAGCAGAATGTGGCAAAGCCGCAAGCTTCATCAACGGAGCCGGTGGTGATCCCGTCGCGGAGACCGAACTGCTGCGCGGTTTGAAGAAATTCCTGTTCTTTTTCGGAAGAGAAGGGTCGGCTTTGATAGACGGCCTGCCAATGTCGAGTGCCCGGGGCTTCCAAGGCCGTCTTGAAAACGGGATCGACCTCGACGAAACCGTTTTTCCAATAGAGGTAGAGCCATTCGTCCGGGAAATTGGCGTTAACGACGTTGCTAAAACCGGAAAATCCTCCGTCAGATCTCAGACGGACGAGCCCCCCCAACGCTTTGGTAAAGGGAAAGTACTGCTGAATCAGAAACAAGACCTCCCGCACCTGTTCGGGGGTCATGGCCTGGGAGATGTAATGAACGATCTCCAGAAACCGTTCGCATTCCTGTTTGGAAAGGTTGCTGAAGATGTTTCGTGGAAAGGGATGCTGGAATGCCATACGATGATAACCTCCAGCCGAGGCAAAAGTATGGATACCATAGTTCGTATGAATAGCCAAATCAAGATGGCAATCTGTTAAATATGCATAGGGCCGAATGGCCCTATGTTACGGGGAATCGTACTCCTGGTAGCTATACGTATGTGGAGGAAAGCCATGCGGCGCGGACACGGCTCCGGTGCGATGGAGATGATCGGCATTGAGCCGAGAGAAGGGATGATCCGCATGTTTCTGCACGGCACCGTTAGAGTCATCGCCATGCTGGCATTTTTGATCGCCCCGTTCTATCCGGAATCGGCGAACGCACAGGCCATTCGATTTCAACCGCAGGGAGCGCGAGCCGCCGGTCAGGGCAACGCGTTCGCGGCGGCGGTCGATGACGCTTCAGCCGTTCACTATAACCCGGCGGGATTGAGCCGGGCGAACGGGATGCAGAGCGTGGTGGGAACCAATATGGTCGGAGGATCCGTTGCATTTGATAGTCCCGCCGGCCGTGAGAGCCGCGGTGACTTCAACGGTAGCGTCAACTGGCCGCCGCCAAGTTTCTTTTATCTCAGTGCCAATTTGGGGGCGCTGGGAATGCCCCGTCTGTCGGCGGTCACCCTCGGCGTCGGCGTTACGTCACCCTATGGGTTAAATATACGGTATCCGATCGACGGACCGTTTCGCACCATCGTGATTTCCTCCACGCTCCCCTTGATCGACATCAAGCCTACGGTGGCCTATCGCATCAGCGACAGTTTGTCGGTGGGGGTGGGCGCCGACATTTATACCTTCGCCGGCTTTCTCGGCGAGGGTCATGTGGAGACGAAATTGATCAGCGATTTCACATTCGGCCTTCCACCCGGCGTGTCCATTGAATTTAACGGGAAGGGAACTGGAGCGGGAGTGACGGCGGGTCTCCAATATGCTCCGCTGAAAAACGCGGCAGGGCTTCCCATCATGGCCCTCGGCCTGGTGTATCGCAGTCGAGCGGTCGTGCCGTTGAACGGTTCCATCCTGGCCGACGGGGTGAAGGTCGTCGATGCCTTCACGGATCTGGTGCTCCCCCACGTCGTAACCGGGGCCATTGCGTATTGGCCGATCCGCACGAGCGAAAAAGAGTGGAAGATCGAGCTCGACGTGGAATACGTTGGGTGGAGCGCCAACAGAGACCTCGACATCCGACTTCAGAACGGAGCGACCGTCCGTCAGCCGCAGGACTGGAACGACGTTCCGGTCATCGCGGTGGGGACCGAGTATCGATGGTTGAACCCGACCTGGTTGCGGCACTGGGAGGTGGCCGCCAGGACGGGGTATACCTACACGGGAGATCCCGTTCCCAACCGGACCTTCAATCCCGCGCTGCTGTCATTGTCGGCGCATACGTTCTCCCTCGGCGCCGGGTTTCTCTGCAAGGGAGCGGGGCGATTGTTGGGATTGATTCCTTGCAGCAGAGAGTCATCTTTATGGCCCAAGGGAATCGGAATCGACCTTGCGTTTCAAGAATGGTTTTACGAATCGCGCACGGTCGCCGGCAACCTCATTAGCCCGACGCTTAACGGCACCTATCGAGCCTCCGTGCATCTCGGGTCGGTGGGCCTGCACGTGCTCTATTAACAAACTAAGAAGCAGTGATCGCCTGCCAGGGGAGACTTCACGAAACGTCCCGGTCTTTTTCGCCAAGTGTTCGCCGAAGATCGGCGATAGTCCGAGGACCGAGACCTGCCTCGCGAAGAGCCTCGTCGTCGGCGGAAGCCAGCTTGTCCAGGCTGCCGAATCGGGTGAGCAATTGATTGCGTCGAACTTCGCCGATCCCGATGACGCGATCGATCCCGGACGTCGTCAACGATCGCCCGCGCAGGCGACGATGGTAAGTAAGTGCGAAGCGATGGGCCTCGTCCCGAATCTGTTGAAGCAGATGGGTCGAAGGCGAAGTCGGGGAGAGAACGATCGGGTTTTTTCTGCCGGCCAGAAACACACGCTCGTCCTTACCGCTGCGGGCCTTCGCCAATCCGAGAATCGGCAGGGTTGGGAGGCCGGTCTCCTTGAGACCTTCCATGGCCGATGACAATTGCCCCAGGCCGCCGTCGATGAGGATCAGGTCCGGACGGGAGAGGCCTTCGGTCATGGCGCTCGGTTCTCCGCCGGGCGCGCCGTACCGTCGAATCACTGCTTCTTTGATGCTGGCAAAGTCGTTGGCGCCGCCGACGGTCTTGATCTTAAAGCGCCGGTAGTCGGCCTTCTTCATTCGGCCGTCTTCCCAGACGACCATGGAGGCGACCGAGAGATCGCCCATGGTGTTGGAGATGTCAAAGCCTTCGATCCGTCGAGGAGGCTGATCCAGTCTGAGCAGCCGTTGAAGCTCCGCGCCGGCCCGTCGGTCTCGTTCTTCTTCCCGCAGGTGGTCGGCGACCGCCGCCGCCGCGTTTTCCTCGGCCAGGAGAATCAATTGGTGCCTGGCGCCTCGTTCCGGAGCGACCACGCGAACCGGTTCCCCCCGCTTGTCGGAAAGCCACTGCTCAATCAACGTTGCGTCTTCCAGGGCGGTGGGGGTCAGAACTTCCCTGGGCGGTTGCCCGTCTTTGTTATAAAATTGCTCGATGGCCGATCGAACCAGTTCCTCATCCGTGGCATCGGCCGACTGCGGCCAAAAGAAATCTTTGCGTCCGATCAACAGACCTCCGCGGACGAACAGAATCTGCAAGTCTACGGCGTCGCCTTGCCTCGCCAGACCGATGACGTCTTGATCCACGGCCGAGATCTGCGTCACCCGCTGCTTTTCCAACATCCGTTCCACTTTGAAGAGACGGTCGCGCAATCGAGCCGCCTCCTCGAACTCCTCACGCTCGGCCGCCTGGTGCATTTTCTCACGCAGTTCGTCCAGCAATTCGCGATCGCGACCTTCCAGGAATTGACGGACCTGCCTCACGATCTGGTGATACTCGTCCTTCGTCTGGTTGCCGGTGCAAGGCGCCATGCACCGTTTGATTTCAAACTCGATGCAGGCCCGTTCTGCCGTTCCGTCGATGTCGATCGAGCAGGTCGCCAGCGGGAACACGTGCTTGATGACTTTCAACGTCTCCCGCAAGGCGTTGGTCGGCGTGTAGGGGCCATAGTAGAGGGCTCCGTCTCGCTGGACGCGGCGTACGATGGACAGTCGCGGGAAATCGTCTTTGATCGGCAGCCGGAGGTAAGGATATTGTTTGTCGTCGCGAAGGACGATGTTGAATCGAGGCTTGTGGCGTTTGACCAGGTTGCTTTCGAGAATCAAGGCTTCCAGTTCCGAGCGAGTCACCATCGTTTCCACGTCGGCGATCTGGCTCACGAGCAGCGCCGTTTTGGGACTGTGATCGGTGCTGCGCTGAAAGTAGGATCGGATCCGACCGGCCAGGACGGCGGCCTTGCCGATGTAGATGATGGTTCCCTGGGCGTTCTTGAACAGATATACCCCGGGTCGTTCGGGGAGGCGAGCAAGTTTGGCATGGAGTTCGTCGCGCGTCATAGTCACGTCTCGATGAAGAAAAGAATACCAGGATCGGTGTCCTCATTGCTGCCCGCGCGACGGTTGGCGGATGCCGGGGGAAGACCGTGCGATCCTATCGCAATGATCGAACGAATGAGGGGCTGAGCGTGCCCCTGGCGACTTCAGCCACCGGGCCCTTCATGGTGAGGCTGAAGTCGGGAGCGATGTCGATGCGCAGGGTTCCGCCCGGCATCTTCACCGTGACGGGGCTCTCGACCAGGCCCAAGCGAACGGCGGCGCTGGCGGCGGCGCAGGATGAAGAACCGGACGCCTGGGTTTCGCCGGCCCCTCGCTCCCAGATCAGAATGAAGATTTCCTTGCGACCGGTCGGGACGGCCAATTGGACGTTCGTTCGTTTGGGAAACAACGGATGGGTTTCCAAGGCCGGCCCCAGCTCCAACAGATCCTCGCGCGACCAGGACTTCCCGGAAGGCTTGAACACCACGCAATGGGGATTGCCCACGCTTACGCCGGTGAAGATCAACGTGCGACCCGCGACGTTGATCGGCCGTTGAATCAATTCCGGGACGTCGAGCGCGCAGGGAAGAGCCGCCGGCGTGAAGGTGGCCCGCCCCATTTCGACCGTGGCTTCATGGGCGTCACCATGACGGTCGATGTGGAGCGCGATCGACACGAGTCCTCCTTTGGTTTCGACCGTGAACCGCCGCTTTTTTGTCTTGCCGGTCGCGTGGAGGTAGCGGGCGAAAATGCGAAGGCCGTTTCCCGATTTTTCGGCTTCGCTGCCGTCCGGATTGAAGATCCGCAGGCCGAAGTCGGCTTTCTTTGAGGGAGCCAACGCGAGAATGCCGTCGCTGCCCAGCCCCCAATGGCGGTCGCAGATACGTTGAACGTTCTTGGAAGTGAGCTTGAACGTCAACTCTTGGGGGTCCATGACGAGATAATCGTTGCCCAGGCCATGTCCGCGAAAGAACCCGTTTTTCATCCGTCGACTCCTTGTCACGTGATCATGCGGCTTGTCAGACGATCTTCACGCCGGCCGGGCGCTCGATCAACTCGATTTCGTAGCCGTCCGGAGCGTCAATGAAGATGAAGCGGCTGCCTGAAGAGGTTTGAGTGGGGCCGTCCGTGATCGGAATGCCTTTCTCGGTCAGCGACGCGACGGCTTGGTCGAGGCTCTCTACCTGAAACGCGAGATGGACGAGATCTTCCTGCACGCGAACCGGCCCGCTCGGGGGGAAACAGGTCAGTTCGATCAGCTCTTCGCTGTTGGGAGCCTTCAGGAAGGCGAGCCGTGAGCCGCGCGGCGAGGTTTTGCGCTCGACGACCTCCAAGCCGAGCACGGCGGTGTAAAACGTGATCGTGGCGTCGAGGTCGCTGACGCGCATCCGCGTATGGAGCAGTTTGGTCACCTTCATGCAAGCACTTATAGCAGATGGTGTAGGGCCGGTGGCAAGATCCGACATGAAGCGAAAGGCGATCTCCGGCTGGGGCGCCGTCCGGAGCGGCGGGCTGAGGCGGCGGGCCAGGGTGGCGGCCGGTTTATCGGCCGTCTCTGGCCGGTCCCGCGGTCTTCCGCAAGAGAAATTCCGAAGAGCCGGGGATCAAAAAATCAGGCATCGGGCCGATCTCTTGGTAGCCCAGTTTTCGATAGAAGACCCTGGCCCGCTCATTGAAATCCGACACGCAGGCGAACAGGTTGTTAGTTCGGGCGAACACGGCCTGCTCCACGTGCTCGATCAGCCGGCGTCCGACCCCGTTCCGGCGCGTCCATGGCGCGACGGCCAACAGTTCCAAATAATCGCCGGCCAGGAAATTCCGCCGGACGACCGCGATCCCGGCGACCTGCTCGTCGATCTCGGCCACGTAGCCGTCCCGCCCCTGGGGGAGGGGGCAAAAGATACGGTCCCAATCGGTCGCCGTATAGCCGAGTGTACGCCAGGGATCCGATTCATCCAGCATGTGCACGACGGCCGATCGATCGTCGGGACGCATGGGTCTGACAAGAATGGTTTTCATCGCGCCGTCTCTTTGCAATCCAGCAACTCCCCGACGGTCATGGGAATCAGTTTTTTCTGGGGGAGCACGTCACGGGTCAGTCGCTCGATCACCTCTCGCGTGTGCTTGCCCTTTCCGTTGGCGTGAAACACGAGAATACTGCCCGGCTTCAGGCGCTTCGTCACGCGCTCGAGAATCCGTTCCGTCGAGAGACGGGGGTCGGGATCGCCCGACTCGATGTCCCATTGGATAAACCGGAGGCCGAGCGCCTTCACCACCTGAACGGTGACGTCGTCGTATTCTCCATAGGGAGGACGGAATAACGTGGCCCGATGGGCGTAACGTTTGTTCAGATAGGCGACCGGCCCCAAGATTTCAGCCCGTTGCGTGCGAGCGTCGTAGAAGGGCAAGTGCGCGTGGACGTCGCCGTGCGTCCCGATCTCGAACCATTCAAGACCCAGCAGTCGGCCCACCTCTTCTTCATGCGTGGCGATCCACTTGCCGGACAGAAACAGGGTGGAGTGGATCCGATGGTCGATCAAGTAGTCCAGCAACGCCGTATCGATGCCGGGTCCTTTTTTAACAGGGCAGAGGTCGAACGTGAGGGCCACGCCGGGACAATTCGGCGGACCGGACCTGATGACTTGAGCCTGAACGGGAACGGGACCGACCGGACCGCCGATGGCCAAAAGACCGATCAGCCAAAAGGAGAATCGCCGAGCCATGCTCGTTAGTATAGCGTACGCCGGCCGGCGTTGGGATCAATTGACCGCTTGGGATCAGGTTGATAGGGTGTATTCATGAACAGGCCGGCCCTCTCGTGGAAGATCGGGTCCGCGATGGGGATTCCCATCCATATCCACGCTTCATGGACCCTCATCTTTATGCTCGTGAGTTGGACGCTCGCGTCGGACTACTTGCCCGAGCATCTGCCCGGCCTGTCTCCCGCGCGGTATTGGGCGATGGGCGGGGTCGCGACCCTGCTGCTTTTTCTGTCCGTGTTGTTGCACGAGCTGGGGCACTGCTACGCGGCCCGTCGGTATCACATTCCTATCGAGCGGATCACGCTGTTTGTATTCGGCGGCGTGGCTCAGATGCGCAAGGAAGCTCCCTCGCCGCGCGCGGAAGCGCTCATCGCCGTCGCCGGCCCGCTCGTGAGTTTCGGCCTGGGAGGGGCTTGTTTGGGGTCGGCCCTGTCGTTGGAAATCACTCGGCAGGGATCTTCTCTTCACGGAATGATCGTTCTCTGTATCCTGCTGGGTGTGGTGAATCTCCAGCTCGGGCTCTTCAACCTGCTTCCGGGGTTTCCATTGGACGGCGGGAGGATCTTGCGGGCTGGGTTGTGGGCGTGGGGGCTGGATTTTCATAAGGCGACAAAACAGGCCGCTTGGGCCGGCTTTGGATTCGGCGTGCTGTTCGGATTGTCGGGGCTGCTCATGCTCGCGGGATCGTTGACGGGGAGGTTATCCGCTTCGGCGGCGTCCGGAGGCGGATGGGCGGTGTTTATCGGTATGTTTCTCTGCGTCGCATCGTTGGTCAGCCGACGGCAGGCCGCGTTTCGCCACGTGCTCATGACCGTGCCGGTTCGTGAGTTGATGACGAGGACGGTCGTCTCTCTTTCTCCGGGCAGCACGTTGGATGAGGCGGTCAACGGACGGTTTCAGCCCTATGGCTACGGCGGATTTCCCGTGGTGGACAACGGTCGCTTATTGGGGCTGGTGACGGCTCAGGACGTTCAGTCGGTGCCGACGTCACTCTGGTCCAGAAAACAGATCGATGAAATCATGCGTCCCGCGGCTCCGTCGCTGTTTGTGGAGCCGGAGGCCCCGATTCTTCAGGCGATGGCGCAGATGGCGCAGGGAGGGTGGGATCGGCTCATCGTCGTGCAAGACGAGAACATCATCGGTCTGGTTACGCAGTCGGTGATCGTGCGGTTTCTGCAACGATACAGGGGGTGACGCGGCGGGGTCAAAAGGACGGTCGGAACGGTTTATTGCAAGGCCTGCACGGCTTGGACGGCGAGGTTCACGAGCGGGCCGGGATACAGGCCCAAGATCACAACGCCGGCGATCGCGCAGGCCAGGACGATCGATATGGCCGGCGACAGCACCAGACGAGGCGACGCGGCCGTCGATGTTTCGGGTTCGCGCATGTACATGACCATCACGACGCGGAGATAGTAGTAGGCGGAGACGACGGCGAAGATCAACGCGACGACGGCCAACCAGGCGAGCCCCGCCTCCACCGCCGACATGAAGACGTAAAATTTTCCGATGAACCCAGCCGTCGGCGGAATGCCGGCCAGCGACACCATGAACACGAGCATCAGCAGCGAGGCGAGCGGATGGCGTTTGGCCAGGCCGGTGAAATCCTCGATCTCGTCTCCCTCGACGTCGCCCTTCCGAAGCATCGCGACGACGGCGAACGCCCCGAACGTCATGAAGGCGTAAAGTGCGAGGTAGAGCAAGACACTGGCGACGCCGATCGCGTCTCCCGCGAGTTCCGGCGATCGTCCCGACGCCACGACGCCGATCATGGCGTAGCCGGCGTGGGCGATGCTCGAATAGGCCAACATCCGCTTGATGTTGGTCTGGACCAGGGCCACGCTGTTTCCCAGTACCAACGTTGCGATGCAGATAAGGAGGAACAAAAACGACCAATCGGTTTTGAGGCCGTTCAATCCCTCGACAAAGACGCGGAGAAAGGTGCCGAAACTGGCGGCTTTGGACGCCACGGCCATGAACGCCGTGACGGAGGTGGGCGCGCCTTGATACACGTCGGGCGTCCACATGTGGAACGGCACCACGGCCAGCTTGAATCCGAAACCGGCCGACAGCAGGATCGTAGCCACGAGAGGCAGTGGGGCATCCAAGCCGTGGCCGGCGACGGCCGCCGCGATGGCGGGCAGTCTGGTGCTGCCCGTCGCCCCGTAGAGCAAGGAAATGCCGAAGAGCAGAATGCCGGACGAAAACGCGCCCAAGACGAAGTATTTTGCGGACGCTTCCAGCGAACGGGGCTCCGCCCGCTTGAGCCCTGCCATCACGTACAACGACAGCGACATCAATTCCGTGCCCAGGTAGATGGTCAGAAGATCCGCCGCCGAGACCATGACCATCATGCCGGCAAGGGCCAGGAGAACGAAGGCGTAGTATTCGCCGACGTGCAGCCGTTCTTCTTTCAAATACGAGTAGGACAAGAGAACCGTGAGGCCGGATACGAGGCACAGCAGCAACTTCCAAAAACAGGCGTAGTCGTCGATCTTGACGAATCCGCCGAACGCCTCCGCCGGATTTCCCAGTTGCGAGGCGATGAGTCCCATGCAGGCGGCCACGGTGCTCAGGCTCAGCCAGGCCAGCCCGTCCCGTTGATGAGGGGCCATGATCGGCTCGACTGCGAGCACGGTGCAGGCCGCGGCGACCACCAAGATCTCCGGGAGAATGAGCAACAGATCGCCGGACGACAACGTCATGGGCGGCCTTCTTTCCGCAAAGGCTCAACGAGCTCCGTCCCGTTGGGCGACGAGCCGTCGGCGACGTTTGTCCGTCGTGTAAGATCGACTTCTCCTGACGGGGCCGGAGGAGCTTCCGGTCCGGTCGTATCGTCGTGGGGGCGCATGGCCTCGATCTCGGTCACAGGCTGGGGAAACGAACGGGCCAGGACCTGGTTCACGCTGGGGTGCAGGCGGCTGACGAGAGGATTGGGGAAAACACCGATCCAGAACACCAGTATCACGAGAGGAATCAGGGCGGCCGTCTCCCGGCCGTTCATGTCGTGAAGCTTGGGCAGCAAAACGGGAGAGGGGACGCCGAAAGCCACCCGTTGGACCATCCACAGGAGATAGGCGGCGGCGAGAATGATCCCCAATGAGGCCAGAGTCGCGGCGAGTTTGTTTGCGAGAAACGTCCCGGCCAGCACCAGGAATTCGCCCACGAAACTGTTGGTGCCGGGCAAGCCCAGCGACGACAGGGCGA
>JAIWOH010000020.1 GCA_020216985.1 Nitrospira sp. | reverse complement strand
AGATGACCAAGCAGGCGGCGTAGCGGGGCATCGGCTTCGCGAGCCCCACGTTGTCGGCGATGAGCCGACTATGGGTCCGATCGTAAATGATACCGACGCAAAGAAACAGGCCGCCGGTGGTGATGCCGTGGTTGACCATCTGCATCACGGCGCCTTCGATGCCTTGCAGATTAAAGGTGAAAAGCCCCAGCGTGACGAATCCCATGTGGCTCACGCTCGAATAGGCGATAAGCTTTTTCAGATCGGTCTGAGCCAGCGCCATGTAGGCGCCGTAAATGATGGCGATGATCGAAAGGGTGACCATCAGCGGCGTGAACGCCTTCGACGCGTCAGGCAGCATCGGCAGGCTGAACCGCAGGAACCCATAGGTCCCCATTTTGAGCAACACGCTGGCGAGAATGACGCTGCCGGCGGTGGGGGCCTCGACGTGGGCGTCGGGCAGCCAGGTGTGAAACGGAAACATCGGAACTTTCACCGCGAAAGCGGCGAAGAAAGCCAGAAACAGCCAGAATTGCAATGTTGGAGAATAGGAGCCGCCTGTTAACCGAAGGATGTCGAAGGTGTCCGCCTGGACGTACAGCACTAAAATGGCGACGAGCAGCAGCACACTGCCGGCCAGGGTGTAGAGTACGAATTTCACCGTAGCGTACAGACGATTCGGTCCGCCCCACACTCCGATGAGGAGGTACATGGGGATCAACATCGCTTCCCAAAAAATATAAAACAGCACGAAATCGAGGGCGGCGAACACCCCGATCATGGCTCCTTCCATCACCAGGAGCAAGGCCATGAAGCTCTTGATCCGCGTCTCGACCGAGCGCCAGGAAATCAAGACGCACAGGGGCAGTAACACGGTCGTCATCAACACGAGCGGCAGACTGATGCCGTCGAGCCCGACGTGGTACTGGATGGAGGGCCGGGAGATCCATACGGCCTGCTCGGTAAACTGCATGGAGGCGGAAGAGGGGTCGAACAGCCGCCAGAGAGGCGCCGCGATCGCGAACTCGGCAATCGTGATCCCGAAGGCGATCGGTCGGACGGCGGATTCCTTGACCAGACACAGCACCGCCGCTCCGGCCAGCGGGAGGAAGATCAGAACGGTCAGCCAGGGAAATGAATCCGTCATGCGCGCTCTACCGTTCGGTCATCTCGGTCATCAATTCTTGCCATGATCAGGACAAGAAAAAAATCGTCACCATCACGACGATGCCGGCCGCCATCGCCAAGGCGTAGTGTTGCGTTTCCCCGCTTTGAACCAACCGGAGCAGCCACCCGCTCCAGGCGACGGCCCGCCCGATGCCGTTGACGGCCGAGTCTATGACGCCGACGTCGATTCGTTTCCAGAGGGCGACGGCGGCGGACACCGTCGTCCGCACGAACAGCCGGTCATAGACTTCGTCCACGTACCATTTGTTCAGAGAACCTCGATACAGGCTTTCCCACCGACGAGCCAGGCGGTCGGGCAAGCCGGGGTTGAGCACATAGACGTAGTAGGCTCCGGCGATGCCGGTCAGGCCCGCCAACGTCGCCGCAATCATGATGCCGATGCCGGCGGCGCCGTGGGGTTCCACGGGGGCGTCGGTTGCGAACACCGGCTCCAAAAATGACGGGATGCCGAGGTACCCGGTCGCGATGCTGAGCATCGCCAGGATGATGAGCGGCCCGGTGATGACGCCGGACGGTTCATGCACGTGATCGGCCTGGTGCGGATCGACGCGCGACGGCCCCCAAAACATCACAAAGACCAGCCGGAAACTGTAAAAGGCCGTCATGAGCGCGGTGAACAGACCGGCGATCGCGAGTATCTGCCCAAGAGACCCGGACGACCAGGCGGCGACCAAGATCTCGTCCTTGCTGAAAAATCCCGCCGTCAGGGGAAAGCCGGCCAGTGCCAGGGAGCCGATGACGAACGTCCAATAAGTGATCGGCAGTTTGTCCTTCAGCCCGCCCATGTTCCGCATGTCCTGCTCATGATGAAGTGCGATGATGACGGATCCGCAGCCCAAAAACAGCAAGGCCTTGAACGCGCCATGGGTCAGCAGATGATACATGCCGGATGCGTAGGCGCCGAGCCCGCAGGCCATGACCATGTAGCCCAGTTGACTGACCGTCGAGTAAGCCACCACGCGTTTGATGTCCGTCTGGGTCAGCGCAATGGTTGCGCCGAAAACCATCGTCAGTGCTCCGACCACGGCCACCGCGTCCATCGCGACGGAAGATAAATTGTAGAGCGGCGCCAGCCGAGCCACCATGAAGACGCCGGCGGTGACCATCGTCGCCGCGTGGATCAGGGCCGAGATGGGCGTCGGCCCCTCCATTGCGTCGGGCAGCCACACGTGCAACGGGACCTGCGCCGACTTACCGATCGCGCCGGTGAACAGCAGAAGGCAGAGAAGAGTCAAGATCGAGACCTCCCAGATTCCGCCGAAGGGAGCGAGGAGGTTGATCGTTTGCGCGGCGGTTGCCTGCGCAGCGGCGAAAATTTCGTGATAGTTCAGCGAGCCGAATGTGACCCATGCCAACAGCAGGCCCAGCAGAAATCCGAAGTCGCCGACGCGATTGACCAGAAACGCCTTCGTCGCCGCCGCGCAGGCGGAAGGGCGGTCGTACCAATGACCGATCAAAAGGTAAGAGCAGAGGCCGACCGCTTCCCAGAAGGTGAAAAGCTGAAGAAGATTGTCGGCCAACACCAGCATGAGCATGGAGAAGGTGAACAGGGCGATGTAACTGAAGAACCGTGCATATCCCGACTCGCCGTGCATGTACCCGATGGTGTACACGTGGACGAGCGAACTGACGCCGGTAACCAACAGGAGCATGACGGCCGTCAGCCGGTCGATGGACAGGCCGATGTGGACGTCAAGAGAGCCGGAAACGAGCCAGGTGTAGAGCGGGATCGTCATGTTGTGCCCGTCGATTGCGTCGTTGAAGACGGTGACGGACAGCAAAAACGACAACACCACGGCCGGCACGGCGACCAGATGCGCCTTGTCTTTGATCCAATGACCGGCGAGGCCCAGGATCAGAAAAGACAGGAGAGGCAACAGAGGGATGAGAGCGTACGGCATCGTCAAACCGTGCCTCTTGGCGCTTGCCGCTTGCGACGCATTGTGCGAGGGGGCACAGCCGCCGGGCCTCGGGCGGCGGTGGACGATGTGTCGCGTGTCGCGAGATATGGATGTCTTACCATTTCAGCAGTTTGAAATCTTCAAGGTTGATCGACTCTTTCGATCGGTGCAAGGCGATGATAATCGCCAGCCCGACGGCGACCTCCGCCGCCGCGACCGTCAGGGCGAAAAACACGAACACCTGTCCTCCCAAGTCCTCAAGGTACCTGGAAAAAGCGACGAAGTTGATGTTCGTCGCGTTCAACATCAGCTCCACCGACAAGAGAATGGCGATGATGTTGCGGCGAATCAGGACGCCGACGACGCCCGTCAGAAAGACGACGGCGCTCAAGATCAGATAATAGGTGATGGGAATCGTCATGGTTTCAATCGTCAAGTATGGGCAAGGCCTCGCATCCGGCGCGAAACGGCGATGGCCGGTCGTCTCCGCGGCATCATGCTCCGCTCCCGCCGATATCACGTTTGGCCAGGACGATGGCGCCGATCATCGCCACCAGGAGAATCAGCGAGGCGACTTCAAAGGGAAACAGGTACGTTGAAAAGAGCGTCAGCCCGATGGCCCTGGCGTTATCCGTGCCCGGACCGGCCTGATCGGCGGAAAACAGGGGCGAAGGCTCCATTTTCCCTCCGGCAAACAGCACCAGCAGCTCAAGTAACAGCGGGACGCACACGAATCCAGCCACCCGCCACTGGCGGTGATATCGGTCGTCTTGCTTGGCGTTCAACAACATGACGACGAACAGGTAGAGAACCAAAATGGCGCCGGCATAAACGATCAGTTGGACGGCGGCCAGAAACTCCGCGTGGAGGGTGACGTACAACCCCGCGACGTGGAAGAACATGATCAAGAGGCAAAGGACGCTATAGACGGGATTCCTGAGCGCCACCACCAGCATGGCGGTGACGGCGATGACCCCGGCAAAATATCCGAAGACTAACTGCGCCACGAGCAACGCCTCCTCTATGGTCTGCGGCACACACCCGCCACGGCATTCCCCTTCGGGACTTTGCGAGGGGCGGGCCTTTCATTAAACAGGCTTTTGCGGCACGTGCTTGAACGCCACGTTGAAGAACGCCGTGTTGGGGTGCTGGAGCTCCAGGCGCTTCTCGCGGACGGGGAAGGAACGGTCGCCGATCGCCAGTAGTTGCTGTTTGTTCAAGTGGAGCTGCCGTTTATCGTATACCGCCCATTCGAATTCCCGCGTCATGCCCAGTGCGTCGACGGGGCAGGCGTCCACGCACATTCCGCAGAACAGGCAGCGGGTCATGTCCATGTAGTATTCTTTCGCGTAGCGCTTCGTGGGCTCGCCCGGCACTTCGGCGCTGACCACGCGGATCACACGGGACGGACAGGCCGCTTCGCAGAGATCGCAGCCGACGCATTTTTCCGTTCCATCGTCGTAGCGCAACAGCGCGAGCATGCCACGATAGTTGTCGGGCAAGGTGCGCTTTTCGTGCGGATACTGCAACGTGACGGGCTTGTAGTTCAACAGGTGAGACAGCGTCGCCTTCATGCCCGCGGCGATTTCATAGAGTGTGATGGTCTTGAGCCATTGTTTCAGTCTGTCCATAAGCCGCTCTCAATCGTCAACTGTTCGGAAACAGATAAACGGCGATCGATGTGACCACAATGTTCGCCAACGCGATCGGCAGCATCACCTTCCAACCGAACCGCATCAATTGGTCGTAGCGCAATCGCGGGAGCGTGGCCCGCAACCAGAAAAAGAGAAACAGGAAGAAATAGGTCTTGGCCGCGAACCACATGGTGTTCTCTATCCAGGCCAGGGAGGGCAGCCCCAACAAATCGAAAATGGTGCCGGGATAGGGGGCGTTCCACCCGCCGAGAAACATCGCGGCCGCGATGCACGAGACCAAAATCATGTTGGCGTACTCGGCGAGATAAAAAAACGCGAATCGCAGACCGCTGTACTCGGTGAAAAATCCCGCGACCAGCTCGCTCTCGGCCTCTGGCAGGTCGAACGGGACACGGTTGGTTTCGGCGACCGAAGAAATCACGTACACCACGAACGCGAAGATCTGGGGGGCCGGGAACGCGAAGAGGTACCAATGCCAGAACCACCCCGATTGCGCGTTGGTGATTTTCACCAGGCTCAATGAACCGGCCAAAATGATGACGCCGATGATGGCCAGCCCGACGTTCAATTCATAACTGATCACTTGAGCGGCCGACCGCAGTCCCCCGAGCAGCGAGTACTTGCTGTTGGACGCCCAGCCGCCCAAAATAATTCCGTAGGCGCCGAGCGAGGCGAAGGCCAGGATATAGAGAATGCCGATGTTGATGTCGCTGATCACGAACGGCTTGATGATGGTGCCGTTGAATTCGACCGTCCAATCGGGACCCCAGGGAATTACGGCGAATCCGATGAAGGCCGGAATCAACGCCAGCAGCGGCGCGGCCGTAAAGAGAAACTTGTTGGCCCCCGCCGGCACGATGTCTTCCTTGAAAAACAGCTTGATGGCGTCCGCGAACGGCTGAAGGATGCCGTACGGGCCCACTTCCATCGGTCCCATGCGATCCTGCATCCACCCCAGCACCTTGCGTTCGGCGAGGGTGAGAATGAGCACCGTCACGATGACGATGACGACGACCACGGCGATTTGGGTCAACGAGAGGAAGAAACGCAGCCCAAGTTCAGTCACGATACAACTCCCGGCTAACAGTGCGCATTAAGTCTTCACTATGAAATAGAACACCGCCGTTATGCAACCTTCATGACGGAGACGGTCGTCGTTCGAAAAGCCGGTGCACGGGTGACGGGATCGATGACGCAATCGAACAGATTCATGACCAACGATCCGAAGTGGTTGGGAAACCAAGCCCAACCGGGAGGGATCCGGTTCATGATTTTGACCGTCGTCGTGATTTCTCCTCGCACGTTCGACAGCCGAACGCGATCGCCGTTTTTCACCATGAATCGAGCCGCGTCGCGCGGGTTGATCCGCAATGTCTCCTCCGGTTCGACCAGCAGCAGGCCCTTGGATTTGGCGGAGAGTTTCCCTGAATGAAACAGGCTCTGCGTCAATTCAAGGTGTACGGTTCCATCGGGGCGCGTTTCTCCGGGAAGGAGCCGGTACCGTCCGGCCAGGTTGCGTCGATAACCATCGGCCAGATAGCGGTCGATCACCGTCGTATCAACGCGAGGAGGCATCGGCGACGGGCCGAATGCTCCATAGCCCGGGATCAGGCCTCTGATTTCTTTAAGAATGTCCCGGCTTTCCGCATAGTCCATCGGGGTTCCCAGGATGACCGATAAGGCGGCGAAGACTTCCCAATCTGGGCGGCTTTCGCCGATCGGCTCGATCGCGGGGCGTACGGCTTGAACATGGCCTTCCGTATTCGTAAACGTGCCGGCTTTTTCCATCGAGGACGCCGCCGGCAATACCACGTGGGCGAGGGCGGCGGTCTCCGTCAGGAACAGTTCCTGACAGACCAAGAGCTCCAATTTTCGCAAGGAGTCTTGGGCGCGCACTTGAGCAGGGAGGCTTGCCACGGGATTTTCGCCGACGATGAACATCGCTTTCAGAATCCCGGCTCCGGCCCGGTCCAACATCTCCACCAACGAAGCGCCGCCCGAGGGAGGCAGATCGCTTCCCCAGGATGACATGATTCGATCCCGATCCACAGGGTCGGCACCCTCGCAGGGGCCTGGTAAAAACTCTGCGGCGGCGCCCATCTCGATCGCGCCTTGGTCGTTGTTTTCCTCCGCGAGCGGCGCGAATCCGCAACCAGGTTGATCGAGTTTGCCGATGAGGAGCAACAGGTCAAGGAGATTGAGCGAGTTCCCGTATCCATCCACGCTCCGTAACAGGCTTTGCCCGACGAGCACGACGACTTGCCGTCCTTCCGCGATAGTCTTCGCCGCCGCTGAAAACGATGCGGCGTTCTTGCCTGTAGCGGTTTCAATCTCCCGCCAGGTCACCTGAGCCAGCGCCTCCCTCAGATCGTTCACATAGGAGGGGTGACGCCGAGTGAGATCCGGATGGACCGAATCGTTCTCGATAACGGCTTTCAAGAGACCGAGAACGGCGTTTCGCAGGTGCGGCGTCGGCACGCAAAAATGATGCAGGGAAAGATTGGCGATGTTGCTGATCGGTTCAATGGACGGCTCCAACGCCTCGATCGTCACCAACGACGCGCGCCGCTTTTTGACCGCCTCCTTGACCTTGAGAGCAGTAACGGGATTCGTTTCCGTTATGTTCGTTCCCACCAGCAGCAGGACGTCGGCGGCGGTGATGTCGTCGAAACTGACGGTCCATCGGTGCG
Organism: Nitrospira sp.; assembly: GCA_020216985.1. GTDB lineage: Bacteria > Nitrospirota > Nitrospiria > Nitrospirales > Nitrospiraceae > Nitrospira_D. The sequence goes on along the minus strand of JAIWOH010000020.1, from coordinate 2,587 downwards.
TGCCTTGCACGTCTCGCAGGGCCTGGACGCCGTTGATATGACCGTAGCGCGCGCTGCTGTCGATGTTGTTGGTCCCGATCGTCACGCGCATGAATTTTTGAAACAGATAAAGCTCTTCGTTGGTGCATCGGCCTGAAATCAGACCGCCGAAACTTTGCCCGCCATAAGCGTCCTTGATCGTGCCGATCCGTTCCGCGACGAACTCCAGCGCCTCTTCCCAGGTGGCCGGTGCCAGCACGCCGTTTCGCCGAACGAGCGGCTGAGTGAGTCGTTCGGGGTGACCGGCCGCATGAAAACCGAAAAATCCCCTGACGCAGAGGTCGCCGTTGTTGCGTCCCGCTCCGAACGCCGAATTGACCTCGATCAGCTCCTGTCCTTTCGTTTGGACCGTAATCTGGCAACCGTCTCCGCAGTAGCCGCAGATGGTATCGGCCCGCTTGAGCATCCAGGGGCGGTATTCGTACATCGACAGTCGGCTGGTGATGGCGCCGACCGGGCAGATCTGCACGCAGCCGCCGCAAAACTCGCAGTCCAAAGGGTGCGGCCCGAAGTGTTTGATCTCGGTCATGGTGCCGCGACCCACGGGGGCCAACGCCTTCACGTCCATTACTTCGTCGCAGTATCGGACACAGCGCAGGCACTGGACACAGCGATTCATCTGCGTCTCGATCAACGGACTGAAATACTCTTTTTGAAAAATGCGCTTGGTTTCGACGAATCGGCTGGTCGTGGGCGTGTATTGGTGAGAGAAGTCTTGAAGATCGCACCGTCCCCCTTGGTCGCAAACCGGGCAGTCGAGGGGGTGATTGGCCAGGATGAATTCGAGCACCGACTTGTGGGCGTCGTTGACGACGGTGGTGGCCGTCCGCACATTCATACCTTCTTCCACCGGCGTGCTGCACGCCGTTTGGAGTTTGGGCATCTTTTCGATTTCCACCAGGCACATGCGGCAATTGGCATCCGGTTTCAATTTCGGGTGGTAACAGAAATGGGGAATCATGACGCCGACGCGACGGGCCGCTTCGATGACCACCGTGCCCTTGGGAACGTGCACGGTCATGCCGTCGATGGTGAGGCGCACCATCGGCACGGTCTGAGCGGTGGGCTGTGCGGCTGGCGTCGTCATCGCCGTTCGTTATTCTCTTTCCTCTTCGCCCACGGTCGTGTGCCGACCGTCTCTTTTGAGAAGCGGTCGGTGATCATCGGTGTTCACTGTTTGGCCCCAGCCGGTTCCGGCATGATCAAGTTGGCCGCCTCTGCTTCGCGGATCAGGGCCACGTACTCGTCTCGCCAATACTTCAACGTGCCCTGGATGGGAGCGACCTCCGCATCGCCGAACGCGCAGACCGTCCGCCCCGCGATGTTTTTGCACAGATCGGACAAGGTTTCAAGGTCTTCCATACGGCCCCTTTTCGCGACGATTCGGCGCATGATCTGGACGAGCCACGAACTGCCCTCCCGGCAAGGACTGCACTTGCCGCAGGACTCATGATAGAAAAACTCCATCAATCGGAGGGCGGCCCAGACCATGCTCGTGCCTTCCTCCATGACGGTGACGCCTCCGGACCCCAACATGGAGCCGGCCGCCGCAACCGATTCAAAATCCAATTTGACGTCGAGATGAGCCGGCGTCAAAAACGGCGCCGACGCCCCGCCGGGGATAAAGGCTTTGAGCGGCTTGTCCGAACGCATGCCGCCGGCGTAGTCGTATACCAACTCGCGGACCGTCACCCCCATCGGAACTTCGTAGTTGCCCGGCCGTTTGACGTGCCCGCTGACGCAAAAGACCCTGGTACCGGTGCTTTTCGGCGGCGAGCCGATCGAGGCGAACCATTCGGCGCCGCGGTTCATAATATGCGGAAGATTGGCCAGGGTTTCGACGTTGTTCACCACGGTGGGCTTGCCGTAGAGGCCGTGCGTGGCGGGAAACGGAGGCTTGACACGAGGGAGGCCGCGTTTGCCCTCCAACGATTCGAGGAGCGCCGTTTCTTCGCCGCAGATGTAAGCACCGGCTCCGCGATGGACCCAGATGTCCACGTTGATGCCGGATCCCAGGATGTTCTTGCCGATGTAACCGGCGGCCCTGGCTTCGCCGATGGCCCGCTCAAGAATCTTGGCGGCCAACACCAGCTCGCCGCGGATATAGATGTAGGCGGATTCCGCGCCGATGGCATAGGAGGCCAGAACAATGCCTTCCAGGATCTGATGGGGATCGCGTTCCATCAACTGGCGGTCTTTGAAAGTGCCCGGCTCGCTTTCGTCGGCGTTGCAGCAGAGGTATCGGGGACCGTGATAGTCTTTGGGGAGGAATCCCCATTTGACTCCGGTCGGAAATCCGGCCCCTCCGCGCCCTCGCAGACCGGACTTTCGTACCGCCGCCGTAACGTCGGCCGGTGGAATCTTGCCGAGTGTGGCGCGGAGGGCTTGGTAGCCGCCGGTCCGTTCATACTCCGTCAGCGAGCCGCGGTATCCCGGCTGCATCATGTTTTTGAGGAGAATCAGTTCATGTTGCGGCATGATCGCGCCCGTGTATTTTCATCGTCAATGGCGGTCACTCGTGAGTCCGACTCGTCTTGGGCCTTCATGA
>JAIWOH010000019.1 GCA_020216985.1 Nitrospira sp. | reverse complement strand
TGGGAAGCGTACCGGTTTTACGTCTATATCGATTCCGGCCACATAAAGGGGCCGCTTTTTAATTGACTGGAGCCGGTGGATTTCAGATCCGCTAAAATCCGGTCCAGTTTCTCCTCGGTCAGCCGTTCATAGTAATCGTCGTTAATCTGCATCATGGGGCCGGTGCCGCAAGAAGCCAAGCATTCCACCAGGCTCAGCGTAAACAGACCGTCGGCCGTTGTCTCGCCGGGACCGATCCCCAACTTCGTTTTGATCCAGCCGATGACCGTATCGGAGCCGACCAACGCGCACATCAGCGACTTGCACACTTGAATATGGAACTTGCCCACCGGCTTGAGGTTGAACATCGTATAAAACGTGATCGTTTCATAGACTTGAGGAGGGGTCAGATCGAGGATGCCGGCGATCTCGATCATCGCGTGTTCGGTCACGTAACCATCCTCTTGCTGGGCAAGATAAAGAAGAGGAATCAACGCCGAGCGCTTGACCGGATAGCGCGACAGAATGTCGGCGATGTCGTCTTGGTATTTTTCAGACAGAGACATGCCTGTACCTATCCTTCATTGTCCATCATCGGTCGCACTCTCCCATCACCACGTCGTAGGTGCCGAAGATCGTGATGATGTCGGAAATCAAATACCCTCTGGCCATGTGATCGAAGGCGCCCATGTGGATGAACGAAGGCGCGCGAATTTTCAACCGATAGGGACGGGGGCTGCCGTCGCTGATGATGAAAAATCCCAGCTCGCCCTTGGGCGATTCGGTGGCGCAATAGGTTTCCGCCTTGGGCGGCTTGAAGCCCTGCGTAAACAGGATGAAGTGATGAATCAGACTTTCCATGTCCCGCATGACGTGCTGCTTGGGAGGCGGAATGTATTGAGACTTGTCGGCCATGATCGGTCCGGGCGGCATCTGGTCAAGACACTGGGCGATGATTTTGGCGCTTTGACGCATTTCTTGGATGCGAACCCAGTAGCGATCGTAGGTGTCGCCGTTCGTTCCCACAGGCACTTCCCACTCGACTTTATGATAGGCTCCGTACGGTTCCATTTTGCGGACGTCATAGGCCACGCCGGACCCTCGGAGCGACGGGCCGGTGAGGCCGAAGTTGACCGCGTCCTCTCCCGAGATCACCGCGACGTTTTTCGTACGCCCAAGCCAAATACGGTTCGAAACCAACAGCGTGTCGTACTCGCTCAATTTTTCCGGAAACGTGCTCAGAAAGGCCTTGAGTCGCTGGACCAATTCGGGCGTGAAGTCGCTGTCGACGCCGCCGATGCGGTAGTAGTTGAGGGTCAGTCTGGCTCCGCAAAGCCGTTCAAACATATCAAGGAGCGTTTCCCGCTCGCGGAACGTCCAGAAAAAAACCGTCATGGCTCCGATATCCAGGGCGTGAGACCCCAGCCAGAAAAGGTGGCCGAGGATGCGTTGCATTTCCGCGACGATCGTCCGGATGTATTCCGCCCGTTCCGGCACGGTGATGCAGAGGAGTTTTTCCACGGCCCGCACGTAGGCATAGTTGTTCGCCATGGCGCAGACGTAGTCCAGACGGTCGGTGTGCGGAATAATCTGCATGTAGGCAAGGCCTTCGGCCAGTTTCTCGACGCCGCGGTGAAGATAGCCGAGGTCCGGAGTCGCCTTGATGATCCGTTCGCCGTCGAGATCGAGCACGACGCGCACCACGCCGTGCGTGCTCGGATGTTGCGGCCCCATGTTGAGCAACAGTTCTTCCCGGCGTCTCGTTCCGGCCGTGACGGATTCGGCGAGGAAGGGTTTTTTCTGTTCTTCGGGGATTTCACCCTCGAAGTGTGGAGGGGGTGGCTCGTCGAGCTTCGGGAGAAAGTCGAATTGGCTGCGCCAGCCTTTGCCCTCCGTGGGAAAGTCTTTCCGCAGCGGGTGTCCTTCCGTATAGTCTTCGGGCAGGAGAATGCGGCGCAGGTCCGGGTGGCCGGCGAATCGGATGCCCATCATGTCGTACACTTCGCGCTCCAGGAATTCCGCGCCGCGCCAGACGCCGGTGACCGAATCGATGATCGGATGCTCTTCGGTCACCCGTGCTTTCAGGCGGATCCGTTTTCCATGGGGAATCGACAGAAGCTGATAGATGACCTCGAACCGTTGTCGGCTGTCCGGATAATCCGCGGAGCAGATGTCGGTGATATGATCGAATTGCGCGTCCGGCTCGTCGTGCAGGTAGCGGGCGAGCTCCAGGATCTTCGACGCCGCAACGTGGACCGTCACCTCCGATCGGGCGATGTCCGTATGGACGGACAACACCCCTTCCGGGAACTTTTTCTGCAACGTCTCGGTCAAAGCCTGAAGAGCCTGCATCTTGCCACACGGCGCGCAGCGGGGAGCCGGCAAACCCACGCGCGTATCAGGCGTGGGAGCTCCTCGCGGGTTATTTTACAAAGACTTTCTCGCGTTGGATTTTTTCCTGCAATTTCAGGATCCCGTCCAGCAACGCTTCCGGCCTGGGCGGGCAGCCGGGCACATACACGTCGACCGGCACGATTTGGTCCACGCCTTGCACCACGGCATAACTGTTGTAGTGATTTCCGGACGTGGCACAGGAACCCATGGAAATGACGTAGCGAGGCTCGGCCATTTGATCGTAGATTCGACGGACCACCGGCGCCATCTTTCTCGATAGCGTCCCGGCGACGATCATGAGGTCCGATTGCCGCGGAGACGCCCGGAAGACTCCGGCACCGAACCGATCCAGATCGTAGCGCGAGGAGACGCTGGCGATCATTTCTATCGCACAGCAAGCCAGCCCGAAGGTCATGGGCCAGAGGGCCGACTTCCTCGCCCAGCTCACCACGGCATCAAGGTTCGTCGTAATGATGTTGGCGTCAAACTGTCGTTCCAGGACGCTCACGAGCATGCTCCGTCTGTAAGTTCCGGTGCCGTCGTCCCGCTCCGAACCGCGCAACTGACATTTTCAATGATGGGCGCTCGGCTCGTTAGTCCCACTCCAATGCCCCTTTTTTCCATTCGTACCAGAATCCGACGATCAGGATGAAAAGAAACACTCCCATCCCGAGGATGCCCGCCAGGTCCAGCGACTTGAACGCGACGGCCCATGGATAGAGAAACACGACCTCCACGTCGAAAATCACGAACAGCATGGCGATAATGTAGTATCGGATTGGAAATTGAACGCGGGCGTCCTGGAAAAGCGGACTCCCGCTCTCGTAGGGAGCCACTTTCGCGCGATAGGGCCGGTTCGGGCGAAACAGTTTCCCGATCTGTAGGCTGACCGTGCCTACGAAGAGCGTAAGCCCGATAAAAATGAGAATCGGGATGTAGTTGGCGGGAATCTCCTGACCGGCCATCGTTTATGTCCTTTTGTCGTTGCAACGCCAAATACCCATCGGGGCGACGTGTATTGACGTGTCGTAAGGTCCCACGGCGTCTAGGCGCCTATCTCCGATCCGGCCAATGCCGACGCCCAAAACGGTTTATACTTAAGGCCGTCCAGTTCGACGCACTCGATGCCTTTGTGCTGAATGAGCACCTTGAAAATGCCGCCCATGCCGTTCGGCTTGAGGAGATGAAGCGCCGAGCGAAACGCCGGGCTTTCCGGCTCCAATTTCTCGACCATCTTTTCCACCCCGAGCCCCATCAGGAAGCTCAGTTGATTGGTGAACCCCGTCACGTGCAGGCCCTCCGCTTCGCCGGCCTCCGCCAGGCTCGAAAAATCCACGTGCGCGGTCATGTCTTGAAGGCCGACTTGCAGGAACGGCGTCTCATTGATCGAGTGACGAGAGTAACAGAGGAATGTTCCGTTCCTGCGCTCAGGCCCATAGAGGTCTTGCGCGGTATGACCGTAGTCGATCGTCAAGACGACGCCGCGGTGCATGCGCCGGGCCACTTGCTTGATCCAATTCAACGCCTCGAGGTTGACTTCGGTTTGATAGCCGTCCGGCCAGTCGGGATTCAGCCGTTGGAGATGGGCGGCGAGGGTGTCGGTTGAGAGGGGATGAAGACATTCGACAAATTCCCCGTTCCGACAATCGACGTAGATCTCTTGGACTCGACCGTTTCTCACTCGGAGTCGATGGACCGGAAAGGCGTCAAGCAATTCATTGCTGAACCACATGCCGGTGACGCTGCCTGGAAGCAGTTCGTCCGGGCTGTTTACCCAGGAGAGCTTGTCCGGTTCATTCAGCCAGGGGGTGACATTTTGTCGTTGCCGTTCACACATCGCCGGACTGCGCTCGATGAGGATGTAATGCAGACGTTCGCAAAGCGACGGAAACTCATCGGCGCAGGCGGTGAGAAACTGTCGGGCGAGCAGTCCCTTGCCCGGTCCCGCTTCAACGACCGTGAACGGATTGGGTTCTCCGAGCAGCCGGTCGACTTGTTCGGCCTGCCGCGCCAGAGCCCGTCCCAAAATAGGATGTACGTCGGAACTGGTATAGTAGTCGCCGTTCCAGCCGATGCGTTCCGCTCCGTCTTCCGGTTCTCTCATGTAGTAGCCGAATCGGGGATGGTAGAGGGCCGACTCCATGAAACGAACGAAAGGAATCGGTCCGGAAGAGGCGATTTCCGAGGCAATGGCGGCGACGAGTTCAGGGTGTCCGATTGTCACGATCAACCTGCTTCAGTTATTCAAAATGGAACAGGTGACACCACAAGCAGACGGGGGTTCCCCCGCCTTTCTCCCCGAAATCTTATAGAGTCGCGTAGAGTAGCCTCTGATAGGCGATTCTGTCAAGGTTGCGACGGCGGCTGTCCGGCGCTCCGGAGTGCAGGTTAGAGGAACAATTCGATAGAGAGTAGATAGAGGAACAAATAAGGAACGGATGATGATGCTCGCACCTTGACCGGTTCTTCGACCGCTTCTTATACTGCGTCATGCTCGGAGTACGAGAACGTGCCGCTTCGTCCTGGCTCGTGGTCGCCGGGTGGGTCGTGGTATTCGCCGTTTCACTCAGCGGCTGCTCGTCCAAGAAACCTCTCCAATATCCCGAGGACCATGAGCGGATCCAACGGATCGATCAAGCGGTCGAAGCCTTGCGGGAAGCCTACCAGGAGAAAAACCTTTCTGGCTTTCGCTCGCTGCTCCCGCCGGACGCCCGACTTAATCAGCTTCAGCGCGAGGTGGAAGCCGATTTCGAAGCGTTTGACTCTATCAAGCTCGATTTCAAAATCGAGCGGATCATCATCGAAGGCGGCGACGTCGATGTGTACGTGCATTGGCAGGGCGCGTGGAAAAAGCGGGGCGAAGAAGCGGGCGTACGACACCGCGGCTCCGCCCGTTTGCAATGGGCCGGTACCGGTTCTTTTCTTCTGCGCGGCGTGCAAGGCGATTTGCCGTTCGGCATGAAGGACAAACTCACGTTGTCCGAATCTTCCCCACAACCGGTTCTGCCATAGCGCATCAATGCAGCGATCTGTTTTGCCACCGGCGGATTTTCTCGTCATCGGCAGCGGAGTCGCCGGTCTCAGGGCCGCGATCGAGCTGAGCCATGCGGGGCGGGTCGTTATGCTGACCAAGGGACATCCGCTGCAAAGCACCTCGACGTTTGCTCAGGGGGGAGTGGCGGTGGCGCTCAGCGAGGAGGATGACGTCTCGATCCATTTGAAAGACACGGTCGATGCCGGGCACGGTCTCTGTCGGCTTGAAGCGGTGCGGGTGTTGGTCGAAGAGGGGCCGGAACGCATTCAGGAACTGATTCGCTGGGGTGCGAACTTCGACAAAGTGGGGGGGAAATTCGCGTTTACCCGCGAGGCGGCGCACAGCCGGAGTCGGATTCTCCGTGCCCGAGGCGACGCCACGGGGAACGAAATGGTGCGGGTGTTGATGGCCCATGCCGCTCGGCAGGCCAAAATCCGGCGGATGGATTTCTATTTCACGGTGGACTTGATCGTGGAGGACGGCCGATGTTGCGGCGCGGTGGCGCTGAACGAACATTCGGGAGAACTCTGTGTGGTTCCCGCAAAAGCGGTGGTGTTGTCGACCGGAGGAGCCGGACAAATATACGCTCGAACGACGAATCCGCCGAGCGCGACTGGCGATGGAATGGCCATGGCGTACCGCGCCGGCGCAAGGCTGCAAGACATGGAATTCGTCCAATTTCATCCGACGGCGTTGTATGTGCCGTCCAGTCCGCCGTTTCTCCTGTCGGAGGCCATGAGGGGAGAAGGGGGACAGCTCCGGAATCACAAGGGTGAAACGTTTATGGAGCGGTATCATCCGTTGGGCGCCCTGGCTCCGAGGGATATCGTCGCGCGAGCGATTTGGGCCGAAATGGCGGCCACGAAAACCCGCCACGTGTATCTCGATGTGACGCACTTGGGGGCCGATTTTGTGAAGCGCCGGTTTCCGACGATCTATGCCACGTGCCTGCGGCACGATATCGATATCACGGAAGAGTGGATACCGGTTTCTCCCAGCGCGCATTACATGATGGGCGGAGTCTGGACCGATATAACCGGGGCGACATCCGTGCCTGGTCTCTTTGCCGCCGGGGAAGTGGCCTGCAGCGGCGTGCACGGCGCCAATCGGCTCGCCAGCAATTCGTTGTTGGAGGCGTTGGTGTTCGGGACGCGGGCCGGTGCCGCCGCGGTTGCGTGGGGTGCCTGTCAGGCCGTGCCGGATTTAGATCGCCAGGCGGTGTTGCGGTATGGCGAGCGTCATCGCTTGGATGACGCGGAAAAATTGCGAAACTCGCTCCGTCGGATCATGTGGGAGCAAGTCGGAATCGTCAGATCCCGCGAATCGTTGATTCGGGCGACGGCTCAGCTCACCCGGTGGGAACGCATGGTCTCGAAGCCATTCGGCGCAAGAGCCGATCTTGAGGTCAAGAACATGATCCAAGTGGCGCGCTGCGTCGCCGAAGCGGCGCTCTGGCGGGAGAACAGCGTGGGGGCCCACTTCCGATCGGACTTCCCCGATGCAAAGCCGCCGGGATGGAACGAGCACAGTCAAATCCGTTTTGGGGAGCCTGTCAGTGGAGGGGAAGGGCGAGCGACTCAAGATTCGGTTGACGTGAAGAGATCTCCGAAAACACCATCGCGCCCGCGCCGTCGGCTGCGGCAAGGTCGCGCCTAAGAAACGTCCGGTAGTAACGCAAAACCTTACGGACGTACCGCTGCGTTTCCTCGATCGGCGGAAGGGCGCGGTAACGGTCGACGACATGCTCTCCCGCGTTGTAGGCGGCCAGAGCGAGCGGAAGGTCGCCGCGAAATCTGTCCAATAGGAACCGAAGGTATTTCGTGCCTCCTCCGATGTTGTCTTCGGGGTCGTAGAGGTCCTTCACATCCAGCCGGACGGCGGTGTGCGGCATGAGCTGCATGAGCCCGACCGCTCCCGCGCGGGATACCGCCCGCGCGTCAAAATCCGATTCGGCTTTGATGACGGCCCGGATGAGCGCGGGCGGGAGCTGGTACTGGGTTGAGAATCGGAGAATCGTCGGCTCGAGCTCCGCTTCCGAAAGTGTCGGGTGTAAACGACCGGACGATCGGTCGATTCGTCGGTAGCGTGAGTCTGACGGGACGTTGGTCAGTGAAATGACACCCTTGGCGTCGATGTACTGATAAACTTCCGCGTGGGCCCTTGAATCGGAAGCCCCGGGGAGTTCGCTCCACACACCGAGCAGGAGAAGGACTTCCACGAACAGAAACATAGAACGGATGATCGGCGGGCGGCGGGGTTTCATGGGTCAACGATAGCAGTCCGTGACCGGTTGTCAAGAAATAGCTGGATAGCTCGTCCGGCACCGCGGATCGGGATGGACGATCGATGTGAATACAAACGGTTCACATGGCGGACGGAGAAGGCCCGTCCAGGAATCGGTCTCGCGCGTCGGCGAATAGACGTCTCAGCTTGTGCGTGAGGGGGCCGGGTTGCCCGTTGCCGATCGGAGCACGGTCAATGGTGGCGACCGGCATGATTTCCATGCTGGTGTTCGTCACGAAACACTCGTCGGCTTGCCGGAGCTGAGCCGGTGTGAATCGTCCTTCTTCCGTCCGAATCCCTTGTTCTTCGGCGAGCCGGAGCACGACGGATCGTGTGATGCCGTCCAGAATGCCGCAGTCGACGGCCGGCGTGCAGAGGCGTCCGTCCATGACGAAGAAGAGATTGCTGACGGTGCATTCCGCGAGGTGGTGTTCCCAGTTGAGCAGAATGCTATCGAAGGCTCCCGCGCCGATGGCCTCGCGTTTGGCGAGGATATTGTTGAGAAAGTTGGTGGATTTGATGCGTGGAGACAACGCGCCGGGCAAGTTGCGTCTCGTGGAGGCGATGATCAGATCGACCCCCTTTTCATAAAAGGACGGGTCAGGAGCGATGAGAGGCTTGGCCATGATGACGACCGTCGGCGACGGGCACAGTGAGGGGTCCAAGCCGATGTCTCCGACACCTCGCGACAGGGTGATCCGGAGATAGGCATCTCGCCCGCCATCGCCGAGGCCGTTGCGCGCCATCGCTTCGCAAAGCAGGTCGAGCCAGCGTTCCTTGGAGATCGGAACAGTCAATCCTATCGCCTCGGCCGATCGAAAGAGCCGTTCCACATGTTTGGAGCCCAGAAAGAGGCGGTTCCCGTAAGAGCGGATCGTCTCGTACACGCCGTCTCCATACAGAAAACCGTGATCGAAAACAGAGATCAGCGCGTCTTCTCGTTTGACGAATCGGTCGTTCAGATAAATCCACATCGGATGGAAGAAAGGCTCAGGAAAAGGCGCTCAAGAACGCCTGAGCCTTGTGGATCGTTTCTTCATACTCGCGGGCCGGATCGGAGTCGGCCACGATACCGGCGCCGACTTGGAGGTAGCCCCTGTCCTGCCGTTTGACCAAGGTCCTGATCAGGATGTTGAAGTCCAAGTCTCCGCTCCAACATATGTATCCCATCGATCCGGAATAGGCGCCGCGCCGAACCGGCTCCAGTTCTTCGATGATTTCCATACAGCGGATTTTGGGCACGCCCGTGATTGTCCCGCCGGGGAACATGGCGCGCAGCAGGTCGAAGCCGGTGGCGTCGTTTTTTAAGAGGCCGGATACGTGGGAAACCAGGTGGTTGACGTGAGAGTATCGTTCCAGCGTCATCAGCTCCCCGACCCGGATGCTCCCGAAATCGCAGACGCGGCCGAGATCATTGCGCTCCAGGTCGACCAGCATAATGTGCTCCGCTCGTTCTTTTTCATTTGCGCGCAAGTCATCCGCGAGCCGGCGGTCGGCGGCAGCGTCCGCCCCGCGCGGCCTGGTTCCGGCGATCGGCCGTGTGTCGGCCCGTCGCCCCTCAAGGCGGACCAATCGTTCAGGCGATGAGCTGATCAGGCTGGTCTGATGAAAACGGAGCAGACCGGAAAAGGGAGAAGGGTTCAAAGCCCGTATTCGACCGTAAGCGAGAAGATCGGAGAGCAATTGCGGGGTGGCCGGGGATGTCGGGTCGGTGACGATGAATCGATGGGAAAGGTTGGCTTGATAGATATCGCCCGCCGCAATGTACTCTTGACAGCGTCGGACGCGATCGGCGTAGGCGGAACGATGCTGTTCCGGCTCAAACGACAGGTGAAGCGGCGTATCGGCAAGGCCGGGGGGGAGCGGACCGGACATCCGTGCAGCCAGTGCCGCCAGCCGATCTCGCCCCTCTCTGAGCAACTTTTCACGCGGCTCGCTTAAGAACCGTTCGAGCGGCGGACAAAACGCCAAGGTGAAACGATTCTGTTCGTGGTCGACCGCCGCCACAAGATCGAAAAAAGCGAACTCAAAATCCGGCATGGCGAGGTCGTCGAGCGCGAGAGAGGGAAGCCGTTCAAATTGACGAGCGAGATCGTAGCTGAAATAGCCGACGGCTCCTCCGAAAAAAGGCGGGGCCTGTCGAGGGCGGGCGATGGAGGAGTTTCTGAAAAGGCTGACGAGACGGTTAAAAGGGGCCTGCCCCTGTTCTTCGCGCCCGTCAGCGGTGCGTTCGACGTAGCGGTTCGCTCGTCCGCATACGGTCAAATAGGGTTCGTCGGCGAAGAACGAATACCGTCCTGTTATCGGATG
>JAIWOH010000018.1 GCA_020216985.1 Nitrospira sp. | reverse complement strand
ATGACGGCCGCTCTCGAACAGGAAAGAAGGACGATGGCTCGACGCGATTTTTGCGTAAAGTTCAAAAGGGGAGGCTGACGGGGCGTCAAGCATCATCAGCAAGGGTGAAGGAGGACCTTGCAGAAAAGACAGAGCTGTGAGGGACGTTCTCGGCATAGCGTACTGTACCGCTTCGGAAGCCCTTGCGTCACTACCGAGCTATACTGAGCCGTATGGATGTGACAGATGAGCTTCCGAATAAGCCGCAATCGTATTGACTTTGCAAAGAGGGTTCTGCTTAAATCGGAAGCCCATCATAGGTAGGGTTCTGCTCACGTGCTGTTGTGACATCGCCTTCCGTGGGTCCTGCACGCTGACGTGCCTTCCGTGGGTTGGGAATGCCCCCTCCAGACGATCCATTGTATGCGGGGCTTGGTCAGGCCGTTCGTATTGGAACGGAACTGCTTGCTGCGTTGATCGTCGGCGGTGGGCTGGGATGGGCAGTCGATGAGTACATATTGGAGTCCGGTCCGTGGGGGCTGGTGATCGGATTGATGTTGGGCGCGACGGCGGGGATACGCAACGCCTATCGGGCCGCGCAACAGTGGCAGAGGCCCCCGGATCCATCTGGCAAGGATAAATGAAGGTAGTTCATGGAAGAAAGTCCGCTTCACCCGTTTGAGCTGCACAACTTTATTCCGATCAACATCGGTGGTCTGGATATCTCTCTTAACAAAGCCGTCCTCACGATGTGGGTGGTGGTGGCGCTCGTTGCGGCGTTGATGGTCATGGCCGGGTCGGCGCGACGGTTGGTTCCCGGTAAACTGCAAAGCCTTGCGGAAATGCTGGTGGACTTTATTCGCGGGATCATTCTGGACACGATGGGTGAAGGAGGGATGAAGTTCTTCCCTCTGGTGGCCACGCTCTTTCTGTTCATCCTATTCTGCAATCTGGTCGGACTGATTCCCGGTTCCTACACCGTCACAAGCCAAATCATCGTGACGGCGGTCTTTGCTTTTTCGGTTTATGGGCTCAGCCTCGTGATGGGATTTGCGTTGCACGGAGCGAAGTTTCTCGGTATTTTGGTGCCGCCGGGAACGCCGGCGTGGCTCTTGCCCCTCATGATTCCCATCGAATTGATCAGCCAACTGGCCCGTCCGATTTCGCTGGCCGTCCGGTTGTTCGCCAACATGACGGCCGGGCACGTCATCCTCGGCGTGTTGTTCGGACTGACGGTCAGCGGGGGGCTGTTGATCGGGTGGCTGCCCTTTGTATTTACGATCGCGATGAACGGGCTGGAGCTCGGCATCGCGTTCATTCAGGCGTATATTTTTACCGTGCTCACCTGCGTCTATTTAGGTGACGCATTTCACTTGCACGGTCATGATGAGCACGCGCACTGACGTGTGCCGATACAGACAAGGGAGGATCGAAGGACGATGGATTCAGCAGCTGCAGCATTGTTGGGAATGGGGTTGGCGGCGGCGGGCTTCGCCGGAGCCGGCGTCGGCATCGGCTATATTTTCGGGAAAATGATCGAAGCAGTGGCGCGTCAACCGGAGGCCGAAGGCCGGGTCGGAAAGTACATGTGGATCGGATTCGCGCTGGTGGAAGCTATTGCGTTGTACGGCCTGGTCATCGCATTCATTATCATGGGGCTTCGCAAGTAGGAGCAGGTTCAAAGATTTCAGCCGGCGCGGAGCACGCTCCGGTCCGGGCTGATTCTTCCTGGAGCAAAGGATGCCGCAGTTCGAATCGCATTTTTTCTCTTCTCTGATTTTCTGGGAAATCGTTTCGTTCGCGATTTTGTTTGTCATCCTGTACAAGTACGCCTTTCCCGCCGTGTTGAGCATTCTTGAGGAGCGGGAGCGGAAGATCAAGGACAGTTTGGATCAAGCCGAGCGGCATCGATCGGAGGCGGAACGGACGCTGAGGGAGTATGAAGCCAAATTGGCCGCCGTCTCCAAGGAAGCCGAGACCATGTTGGCGGCGGCCAGGGAACGGGCTCAGCGTCTCATGGAAGAAAATGAGCAGCGGATGACGGCGGAAGCCGAGCGAATCAAAGGCGATGCCATGCGCGAGATCGATCAGGAACGACGGCGGGCCGTCCAGGAAATTCGGACGCAAACGACCGAATTGGCTCTCCTGGTTGCCGAGCAAGTCCTCCAGCGCAGCATGACCGACGCCGACCATCGACGGTTGGCCGACGAAGCGCTCGCGGCATTGTCAAAATCGTCCCACCGATAATCGCTTCTCAAAGGGCAGGGGGAGTCAGCGCAGGCTGACTCCCCCTGCTCGATACCCCTCCAAATCCAATGTGACGAATCCGAAGCCAAGCCCCTTCAAGGCGGAGCTGATTCTTTTACAACGTTCGGGATCAAGGAAAGAGGCCATTTCCTCAAGATCGATCTCGATTCTGGCGACGTTGTCATGAGCGCGGACGCGAACGTGCCGAAATCCTTCCTTGTAGAGAAAAGCTTCGGCTTGCTCGATTCGGCCGAGTGTTTCGATCGTGATTGGTGTGCCGCGCGGAATTCTGGATGAAAGACAGGCGGCTGCTGGTTTGTTCCAATTGGAAAGCCCAAGCTCTTTGGCGAGGACTCGAACGTCGGCTTTTAACAGCCCGGCATCGACGAGCGGGCTGCGGATCTCCCATTTATGAGCCGCTGCGATGCCGGGCCGATCGTCCGAGAGGTCGTCCAGATTGGTGCCGTCAATGATCTGGGCGTCGGAGCCGGCTTGCAGGGTTCTCAGTAGTCGATAGAGATCCGATTTGCAGTGAAAACAGCGGGTTGCGTCGTTTCTGACGAACTCCGGGATCTTCAATTGATCCGTCTGCACGATCGTGTGACGCGCGCCGATCTCCTCGGCGACACGTCGGGCCTGTTCGAGCTCGATGGCAGGAAATGTGGGGGATACGGCCGTGACGCCGACCGCCCTGTCGCCAAGCTGCTCGTGAGCGACTTTCAGGAGAAACGTGCTGTCGATGCCGCCCGAATAGGCCACCAGCACGGAACCCATGTCGGATAAGACGGTTCGGAGACGGACGAGTTTGCGCTGGAGGTCCGCGCCGCGCATGTGCCGCTCCTCGTGCGCGAAGGTACGCTACTGGCGCACTTTCGCCTTGGCGATGTCGCCGACGACGACGAGCGCGTAGTGCCGGGGATTGAGGTATTGTTTGGCCACTCGCTGCACGTCTTCTTTGGTCACGCGCTCGATCCACCTTGGATACTGAGTCAAGTAATCAAATCCTAACCCGAAAAACTCCACCTGCGCCAGCAGGCGCGCGAGCTTCGCCGTCGTATCAAAACGCAAGGGAAAGCTTCCCATGAGGAACGATTTGGCGTCGGCAAGCTCCTCATCGCTCACCGGAGCTTCGCGCAGGGCCTTGATCTCCGCCAACACTCCGCTGATCGCCTGGTTCGTCGTGTCCGTCTTGGTTTGAAGACTCACCCAGAATGAGCCGGACATCGCCCGAGCGTCGTAATGGCTTGTGATGCCGTAGGCCAGTCCTTGTCTATCTCGGATGGTGTCCATGAGCCGGGAAGAAAATCCTCCCGCCCCCAGAATATGGTTCATGACCGTGATCGCATAAAAGTCCGGATTCGTCCGGCTGACACCCCCGTGACCGAGCACGATTGTGGATTGGGTCAAATCTTTGTCGATGAGCCGGACGACCTTCTTGTCGATCACGGGCGGTTTCTTGCCCGATCGAACGGGCGTCGGTCCCGGCTTCCAGGCGCCGAAATGGGAGTGGACGAGCGCCGTGGCCTCCTCCACGGTGAGGTCACCGACGACGACAAGAATTGTTTGGTTGGGGAGATACTCCCTCGTGTAAAAATTTTTGACGTCGCGCAGCTCAAGGCGAGACAGCGTCTCCTCCGAACCGATGACCGGCCATTGATAAGGATGATGCTGAAACACCACTTGATTGAACGTTTTCATGGCGAGGCGGCCGGGGTCGTCGTTCTCGCCGATGATTTCGCCCGCAATCTGAGTGCGAACTCGTTCGAACTCCCGTTGAGGGAACGTCGGATGCAGCAAAATGTCCGAAAGAATCGCAAAGCCGAACTCGGCGTCTTTCTTCAGCACGCGCATTGAAGCGGTCGTAAAGTCTTCGGCAGCGGCGATCTCCAGGGAGCCTCCGACGAAATCGATCTGTTCGGCCAGTTGCTTTGATGATCGGGTCGTCGTGCCCTCGTCCAACAGGCTGGCCGTCAAATTCGCCAGGCCCGCCTTTTCCGGCGGATCGTGAGCAGAGCCAGCCTTGATGAGGGCGTGGATTTCAACGATGGGCAGATCGTGTTGTTCGAGCACCACCAGCGTCATTCCGTTGGGGGTGACGGTCTTGATCGGGGAGAGATCCGCGGCGAAGACGGAACTTGCTCCGGCGAAGACGGCTATGGCCATGCACAATCCGGCGACTTTCGCGATGATCTTCGGGAGCCCGAGCCTGCCGAGCACAGGTGCCAGCAGGCCTGAACAGGGATGTCCGAGAGTCGGGTGACGGTGAGACATGCGTCGAACCTATGACCGGCGATGAGGCGTCGGCTCCGAGGAGGACGACTGCTGTTGCTTTGGAGGGAGCGGCACGAGAATGCCCGCGGTTCGATTGTCCGCGTTGAGGTAGCGCCTGGCGACACGCTGAATATCTTGCGCAGTGACCGAGCGGATACGTTCCAGGAATTGGTTTTCCCACCGCCAGCCGGCGCCGACGGTTTCGGCTTCTCCGAGCATCATGGCACGGCGGAAATTCGAATCTTGCTCGAAGACATGGGCGGCTTCCAGTTGATTCTTGGCCCGTTGCAACTCGACCTCGGTCGGAAGTTCTTTCTGAAGACGGGCGATCTCGCGCTGAAGAGCCTCTTCAACCGCGTCGGTCTTCGCACCAGGGTTGACCACCGCGTAACAGTAAAAAAGACCGGGATCCGCTTGCATGGAATTATAGTCCGCGCCGACCGCGAGCGCGATCTTTTGTTCGTACACCAGGCTTTGATACAGCCTCGAGCTTTTCCCCTTCGACAACATCGTTTCGAGCAGGCTGAGGGCATAGGAATCTTCGCTGGAATGGTTGGGGACATGAAATCCCAACATGACGAACGGGAGTTGTGCTTCGCGTTTCAGAATAAACCGCCGTTCGCCTCGTTGAGGGGGCTCTTCAGAGAGTGTCCGGCTGGGAGAAGGCCCTCTCGGAATCGGCTCGAAAAGGGTTTTGATGGTCTGGATGAGGACATCCGCCTTGAAGTCGCCCACCACGACGAGCGTGGCATTGTTAGGGGAATAATATGTATCGTAGTGGCGTTGTAAGTCCTCAAGCGACATGGCGTCCAGATCGGAAAACCACCCGATCACCGGCCAGTGATAGGGATGGCTCAAAAAAGCTTGCGCGAATAAGATCTCCACGAGCGCGCTCTGAGGGTCGTCTTCGATTCGCAACCGCCGCTCCTCTTTGACGACGTCCCGCTCCGTTTGAAACTCATGGGGGTCGAGCGTCAACCCCTGCATACGGTCCGCCTCGAGTTCCAAGGCCAGCTCGATGCGGTCGGCCGCCACGTTCTCGAAATACGCGGTGAAGTCTTGACCGGTAAAGGCGTTGTCGATTCCGCCGTTCTTGCGTATGAGGCGGGAAAATGCGCCTTTCGGGTACTTTGCCGTCCCTTTGAACATCATATGTTCAAGCATGTGGGAAAGGCCGGCCCGTCCCATGACCTCGTTTCGAGAACCGACCTTGTACCAAATCTGCACGGTGGCGACAGGCGCTTTGGGAACTTCGACCAGAAGCACCTTCATGCCGTTCGACAGTACGTGCTCATGGGGCTCGACGGCGCGTGCTAGAGAGGGGGCGAGGGGAAAAAGCAACGTCGCGAAGAGGCAGAGGAGCACGTGGAGATGAAAAGCCGGAGAGATCATACTGAATGACAAGCCGCCTCATGCTAACAACGGGATTCCAGGGGTGTCAAGCAGACCGATCCGCCGCCCTCAGCAAGGTTCCCTAACTGCCCGCAGGCTCCCAGCACGTCTTGCCCTCTGCTTTTGCGAATAAAAGCGTCGATGCCTCCTCGGCGGAGGAGGGTTTGAAAGTGAAACACGTCGGAATCCGACGGCCGTTGGAAACGGGTGCCCGGGAATTCATTGAACGGAATCAGATTCACCTTGCAGTGCAGGCCGCGAAGCAGCGTCGTTAATCGATGGGCGTCGACCGGTCGATCGTTCACGCCGGCCAGCAGGACGTACTCGAATGTCAATCGCCTATTCGGCGATCCGCGATAGCTTCGACAAGCTGCCAACAGCGATTTGAGGGACGCGATGTCGCTGGCGGCCGGCATCAGCGCCCGGCGTTGGGCCTCGGTCGTGGCGTTGAGCGAGACCGCGAGGTTGACGCCGAGCGCCGCGACTTTTTCGAGGCGGGACGCCAATCCCGCCGTTGAAACGACGATGCGCCGGGGCGACCACCCCAGGCCCCAGGACTTGTCGGTCAAGCTCGTGACGGCAAGCTCAAGCGCCTCGTAATTGGCGAGCGGTTCCCCCATCCCCATGAAGACCAGATTGGTAATGCGTTCGTCGGCGTCCAGCCGGTCTTGAGCGGTCAGGACCTGATCGATGATTTCATGGGCCTTGAGACTGCGGCGCAACCCCATGGTACCGGTCAAACAGAACGCGCAATCCAGCATGCAGCCGACCTGAGTCGAGACGCACAGGGTCAAGCGATTTTCATCCGGGATCAAGACCGCCTCAATTGTCAGCCCATCGTCCAGGGTGAGAAGCAATTTGCGCGTGCCGTCGTCGGAGGGGAGCACAGTGCAACGGGTCGTACGACGGATGACTGCGATTTCGGCCAATATCGAGCGGTCTCGGATAGAGAGGTCAGTCATGTCGCCGATTGCGCGCGCGCGTCGCCGGTAGAGCCAGCGCAGGATCTGTTTGGCTCGATAGGCAGGCCACCCCAGTTTATGGACGAGCTCTGCCATCTGAGATTCGGTGAGGGCCAGTAAATTGATGGGCGAATCGGGCATCGGCTGTGACGTCAGTCCGTTGTGCCGACAGAGCCTACCATAGAAGAAACAGCGAGTGAAACCAACGTTCCTGCAACGTTTCTCATGGCACAATGGGGGAGGCGGCTGCAAACTGCTTCTCTTCTCATCGCGACCGTATATAATGCCCCCTATGGCCAATTGGACCGATCGCCTCTCGTGCCGGCTGACCCGGCGTGCCGGCATAACGTTGAGTCGGGCGGCGTTATGTGTCGCTGTGACCGGTTTCACTGCTCCTTTCAATGCGTATGCGGCTCAGGCGGTGATCGACGATCTGCACCAAACCGACCGGTGTGAAGCGGCAGAGGATTGTTTCACGATGGCTGTCAGGCCGAGGGAACGGTCGGAGGCTGCACTGACGAAAGATCAGGTGGCGGCACTGAAGCTCGAGCGACTCCGTCAGGTCATGGAACGGTTTCCGGCGTCGCTGTGGGCCAAGCGGGCGGGGTTGCTCTCCGGCGTCATGCTGATCGATCGGAATCCGGCCGCGGCGCTTCCTTATCTTCAAGCGGCCCAACGGGATTTTCCGGTCATCGAGGACTATGTCCGATATTGGATCGGCGAAGCGCTGTTGTCGCTGGGCGATGCAAAGGAGGCGGCACTCACATTTGACTCGGTGCTGCGGACCGTTCCCGATTCCAATTTGCTTTCTCAAGCCGTTTTGCGCGCGGGGGAGGCTTGGTATCAGGCCTCCAGTTGTCCTGAGGTGATCGACCGGCTTACCAGAGCGGTCGCCCTTGGTCGCACTGAGAAAGATCCCGCAATCGCCCAGGCATGGCTTCGATTGGCGGACTGCTATCTGCGCGCGGGGCGGCTAGCCGAAGGGAAGGGGGCTTTGGTAAAAGTCTGGCTTGCGTTCCCTCAGACGAAGGAAGCGAAACAAGCGGAATCGCTCCTTGCGGCAGGAATAGGGGGGGAGTCATGGGCCCCCAAACCGGAGGATTTTTATGCCAGGGCTCAAGTGTTGCTGGGGCAAGCCTTGCATAAGGAAGCCATTGAGGAGCTGAGGCGGTTTCTTGCCAAAGATCCACCGTTCCCTCTTCGCAGTGAAGCCAAACTCAAGTTGGGTATTGCTCAGGTACGACTCAAACTCTACGAGCAGGCACGGGAGACGTTTCAACAGCTGGCGGAAGGGCGGACGACACATTCCAGTGAGGCGACGGTGTGGTTGGCACGGGTCTATCTTCGACAGGGGCTCGGTGACAAGTTGTTAGATCTGAGCCGCAAAATCGCCAAACGGAGTCTGTCTGCCGAGCAGAAAGGACAGATCAACTTGTTCGCCGGCATCTGGCTGGAGGATCAGGCTCAGTTTGAGGAGGCGATCGCGCAATATAGGCAGGTCGCTCAAACGGGGGAGCCGGCCGCTCAACGTACCGAGGCGCGTTGGCGGCAAGGCTGGGTTCTTTATCGGATAGGACGATATCAAGCGGCGATCGACGTGTGGCGGTCGATCGTTGAGCGACCGAACGGCGAATGGGAACCGCAGGTGCTCTATTGGATTGCGCGGGCTTGTGGCCAGATCGGAAACTCGAATGCGCAGGAAACGTTCCAGCTCCTCTGCAACCGCTATCCCTACACCTACTATTGCCAGCTTGCGCAGGGGCGTGCGGAAATTTCCGTCAGGGCTTCTATGGATCAGGAACGACGGCCTGAAGAGGCTGCAGCCCTTCCCGCCTCGCTTCCTTCCGCTTTACCGGACCGCGATCAAATGTCGGGGCAGAGTGAAACGAGTCGGTCGGAGATCGAACGGCAGCCCGCCTATCGACGGGCTGCCGAGTTGAAGGCATTAGGGCTTGAGCAGGATGCGGTCAGGGAGCTCACCGCGTTGATGGATAGGTACGGTAATGACGCCGCTGCTGTGGCCTCGTTGTCGGTCATGCTGAGCGAAGCCGGGGCGTACCATCACGCCTTGAGGCTTGTCCGGAGCAGGTTCCGGGACAGGCTGGAGCAAGGAGGAGGTGGCGCCGTCGTTGAAGATGGCTTGTGGAACGCGGCCTATCCGACGGGGCTGATCTCCACGATCAACATGCAGGGCGTCGACGGAGTCGATCCTTTCCTGGTTGCGGCCATCATCAGGGAAGAAAGTCAGTACGATTGGCGGGCGGTGTCGCGAGTAGGCGCCATCGGATTGATGCAGGTCATGCCGACCACCGCCAATGAAGTGGCTCAGCGCCATCGTCTCCCCGACGTCACGCGGGATGACCTGTTCGATCAGGAGACGAATATCCGGATCGGAGTTCGGTACATCGGGCAGTTGCTTACTCGGTTTTCCGGCAATCTGGTGCATGCCGTCGCGGCTTACAACGCCGGTCCCATTGCCGTTGAGAGCTGGGTCGTGGCGTATCGAGGGCGGAGCGACGATGAATTTGTCGAATTGATCCCGTTCCAGGAGACGAGGCAATATGTGAAGCGGGTGCTCCGTAGCTACAAGGAGTATGTTCGCCTGAACGGCCTTCAGAAGCCCGTTTCTTGACAAGAGATCGCAGAATTTTTATAGTGCGCCTCGATCGCGGAGAAAGTAAGGGAATCGGTGCCGTCATGGCGTTGGATCGCCTCGATGCGTTGGAAGTTCGCATTAAAGACCTGGTGAAGTTGATCCAGGAGCTAAAACGGCGCAATGCGTCGTTGGAGGAGGAGCTGAGAGTCGTTCGGCAGCGGCTTGCGTCTCAGGACGATTTGAATCAACGCTGGGAACGAGAGCGGGTTGATATCAAATCGCGAATCGAGCGGGTCATCAGCGAAATCGAGATGCTGGAATGTGCGGACGAAACCAGGGAGGTGGCCCATGAGTAAAACCGTCGAGGTTGAAATCTACGGTCAACGGTACGCTATTCGCGGGGAAGCCGAAGAGGCCTACGTTCGGCGGCTGGCTCATTACGTGGATGATCATATGAAACGTCTTGCCGAGGGCATGAAGACGGCCACGCCGGTCAAATTGGCGGTGCTGACGGCGATTAACCTGGCCCACCAGCTTTTTGAATCCGAAAAGA
>JAIWOH010000017.1 GCA_020216985.1 Nitrospira sp. | reverse complement strand
AGCGGGTTCAGGGAGAGGCCGACTTTGAACGACGCATGGAAGTGTTGATGGAGTCGCTCGAGGAACATATTCCGACCTCTCTCTTTCGTTAGCCTGCCCAGGCTCCTGGTGAGAAACCAAGTTTCGCCTTGCTTTCAGGACCCCCCTTTGTTATCGTGAAAATATGTGAAGGAACGAATGCTTCGGGCAGGTTAGTGCGGACGACCGGGACAGGGAAACAGACTTCTGGACCTTGGTTTTAATACAAGGTGGAAACGACGGAGAACTGAGACGCGCGGGCGAATGTTTCATGAGGATTAAGATCGCACGCTGAACTGTTGTCATGATGAGTTCAAGCGAGTTTCGATTTTTGTTGAGGAGGGTGAATTGCCTTGTTATATAAGCAAGGTGGTCATTGATTTGTTCCGATGAGCGTGGACGGCCAGCCCCCACCTCATGGACACCGGTTCTCAACAAGGGTCGAAAACGGTGGAACAACCCTCCATTCGGCAAGAGGGAGATCTTGAAGATCCTCAGAGAAATCGTAAGTTTGCGCTCTCGCGCGTTTTCAAGCTGATCCGTCTCCGGTTCCTCCCAGGTGCTTTGTCGGCACAATCACCCTGCCGTGCTTCGTTGGCTCTCTGAAACTCTTTCATAAGAACGGGCTGAACTGTGTCAGCCGTCTGAGAGGGGGGGTGACGCTTATTTCTACCTCAATCTTCGCATATATCCTGTGCACAATAATCGGAGCTGTGGTGGGCGTCGGCCTATTCGAAGTCGTGCGCCGCAACATGGCCGCAGCAAAACGGGTTGAGCTTGAGGAACAGGCCAAACATATTGTCCAGAACGCACAGCGCGAGGCCGACAGTGTCTTGAAAGAGGCCAGGCTTGAGGCCAAGGATCTTGTCTTTCAGGCAAAAGCGGAATGGGAAAAGGAGCAAAAGGCGAAACTGGCCGAACTCTCGGCGATGGAAAAACGCATGCTCCAGCGAGATGAGGTGTTGGACCGAAAGCTTGCCGCGCTGGAAAAACGCGAAAGCGAATTACAGAAACGCGATCAGGAACTGACCAAGCGCGAAGCCGGACTTGCATCAAAGGAGGCCGCCTGCGCCAGAGCCGAGCGCGATCATCGCGAGGCTTTGGAACGTGTGGCCGGCATGACGGCGGAAGAGGCCAAAAAACAGTTGATCGCCGAAATGGAATCTCAAGCACGGCTTGACGCGGCGGGGATCGCCAAACGAACGATCGAAGAAGCGCGTGAAGTGGCCGAGCGGGAAGCTCGCGAAATCATCACCAGCTCGATTCAGCGGGTGGTGCGGGACTATGTGTCGGAGTCGACGATCTCGGTGGTGGCGATTCCGAACGACGCCATGAAGGGGCGCATCATCGGCCGGGAAGGCCGCAACATCCGGGCGATCGAAGCGGCGACGGGAATCGACCTGATCATCGATGAGACGCCGGAGGCCGTGATCATATCGGGATTTGATCCCTTGCGCCGAGAAATCGCCAAAGTTTCGCTTGAACGGCTGATGCAAGACGGCAGAATTCATCCGACCCGCATCGAAGAGATCGTGGAAAAGGTCAAGACCGACATCGACAAGCTGATGTATGAAGAAGCCGAAAAAATCATCTTCGAGTTGGGGCTTTCGGATTTCCATCCTGAATTGATCAAGGTGTTGGGGCGGCTGAAGTATCGAACAAGTTACGGACAGAACAATCTGTATCACGCACGGGAGGCTGCGTATATTTGCGGCATGATGGCGTCGGAGTTGGGATTGGACGTCAAATTGGCCCGTCGGGGCGCGTTGCTTCACGACATCGGCAAGGCGGTCAGTCATGAGGAAGAGGGGCCCCATGCCATGCTTGGCGCCGAGCTGGCCAAGAAATACGGCGAATCGCCCAAAATCGTGAATGCGATCGCTGCGCATCACGAGCAAGTGGAACCGATTTGTCCGGAAAGCGTGCTGGTGGCCGCCGCCGAGGCGCTGTCCGCCGCTCGTCCCGGGGCTCGAAGAGAAGCCCTTGAGTCCTACGTCAAGCGGCTGGAGAAACTCGAATCCTTGGCGGCCGGGCAGAAAGGGGTGCAAAAGGCCTATGCCATTCAAGCCGGGCGTGAGATCCGCGTGATCGTCCGTCAGGAAGATGTGACCGACGCCGAGTCGTTCCAGCTTTCGCGCGATCTGGCCAAGAAAATCGAACAGGAACTGACGTATCCCGGACAAATCAAGGTGACCGTGATTCGAGAGAGCCGGTACGTGGAATACGCCAGATGAGGGTGCTCTGCATCGGCGACATCATGGGAGAGCCGGGAAGACGGGCGGTCGCCCGTGCCGTTCCGCGTTTGGTCGTCCAGCGGCAGGTCGACGTCGTGATCGGCAACGGCGAGAATGCTGCGGGCGGATTCGGCATTACGCCGGACCTGGCGGAGGAACTCTTCGATCTGGGGTTGTCGGTGATCACCACAGGCAATCACGCGTGGGACAAAAAAGAGGTGTTGGATTACTTTCCACGCGAGTCGCGCTTGCTGCGGCCAGCGAACTATCCCCCCGGCGTTCCAGGCAACGGCAGCGTCGTCGTGGAGACGGCGGGGGGCGAGCGATTGGCGGTCCTTCAATTGATGGGGCGGGCCCACATGCCCACGATCGACTGCCCGTTCCAAACGGCGCGGCGGGAAGTGCCGCGCCTCAAACAAGAAACCGCCGCGGTGATCGTCGAAATGCACGCGGAAGCGACGTCCGAAAAAATGGCCATGGGGCATTATTTGGACGGCGAGGTGACGGCGGTCGTCGGCACGCACACCCACGTTCAAACGGCGGACGATCAGATCTTGCCGAAGGGAACGGCCTACATTACGGATATCGGGATGACCGGCCCCCTCCACGCCGTCATTGGAGTGAAAAAAGAGCTGGCGATCGAAAAATTTTTAACGGGGATGCCTCGCCGTTTTGAGGTAGCGTCCGGACCGTCGGTGTTTTGCGGGGTGTTGCTGGAACTTGATGCACGGTTGGGGAAGCCCCTCCATTTTGAACGGCTCCGTCTGATCGATTAACGAAAAGGAGCGACGTACGAGCGACGCCTGGTTGTTCTCTCCTCCTGCCGGTTCGTCGAGGCGGATTCTGACCGTATCGGAGTTGAGCACGTTGGTCCGTACGTGCCTGGAAGCCGATTTTGCCGACGTATGGCTTGAGGGAGAGATCTCGAATCTCCGCGCGCCGGGGTCAGGGCATCTTTACTGTACGCTCAAAGATTCGGCAAGCCAGATTCGGGCCGTACTCTTTCGCTCGATGGCGCTTCGATTGGGATTCGGTCTTGAAGATGGGCTCCATGTCATTGTGCGGGGGCGGGTCACGGTCTATGAGCCGAGAGGAGAGTATCAAATCGTCTTGGAGCACGTGGAGCCGAAAGGACGTGGCGCCCAGCAATTGGCATTGGAACAACTCAGACGGCGCCTTGGCGCCGAAGGGCTGTTCGACCAGGATCGCAAGAGGCCCTTACCGGTACTTCCTCGCACGGTCGGCCTCGTCACATCGCCGACGGGAGCCGCTGTTCGAGACATGATCGCGGTTCTGCATCGCCGGTGCCCCATTCTGCACATCATTCTCTCCCCCGTGTCCGTCCAGGGCGATGAAGCCGCAGAGCAAATCGTCGACGCCATTGAAGCCTTGAACGAACTCGGTTTCGTGGATGTCATCATCGTCGGGCGGGGAGGCGGCTCCTTCGAAGACTTACAGGCATTCAACGACGAGTGCGTCGTGCGAGCGATTGCGGGGTCGTCGATTCCCGTTGTCTCGGCCGTCGGGCACGAAACCGACGTGACACTGGCCGATTTCGCCGCCGATCTTCGGGCGCCTACGCCTTCGGCCGCCGCCGAAGCCGTGGCGCCGGTCCTCAGCGAGATCGTGGATCGGCTCGCCGGTTGGGTGGCTCGATGTCATCAAGGCATCAAGCGCCGGTGCGATCGCGAGCGACAAAGGATGCACGCCGTCCGTGCAGACTTGGGGAGCTTTCGATTCCGAGTGTTGGATGCCATACAGCGGGTCGATGACATTGTCATGCGGATGCGCCAAGCTGTACAAAGGGATCTACGAAAAAGATGGGAGCGGACGCGTTCGCTGACGCACGATGCCGTTGCGAGGAGTCCCGGCACACATATCCGTCACGGCATGACACGACTGGTTCGGCTGACGTCGCGTCTTGAACAGACCATGCACGCTCGGCTGAATCGGCTGGCACAGGCGGCGCATTCATGCGCGGCGCGCCTGCATTCGCTGAGCCCAACGGCGGTTCTTGACCGTGGATACAGCGTCATCGAAACGATGCCGGACGGCGAAGTTCTGCGAGATGTCCGGCAGACGGCCGTCGGACAGGCAGTCGTTGCGCATTTGGCGAAAGGCTCTCTTTATTGTAGAGTGACGGAGATCATTCCGAAGTCGCCCGTCAATCGAGACGGGATTCGCTGTTACGAAACGTTCTTCTCAGAAAGGATCGACGGTGGCCGGCGCGAAATTTGAACAAGCGATGGCAAGATTGGAAACCATTGTGGCCGAATTGGAAAAGGGTGAGCTGTCGCTCGACGAATCGCTCAAGATCTTCGAAGAAGGGGTGCGTCTCTCCAAACAGTGCTTGAAGGTGCTCGAAGAAGCGGAACGAAAAATCGAGGTATTGGTGCAGGATAAAAACGGCAAGAAGCAACTCCGGGCGTTCACGTCGGCCGATGACGACGCGGACGAATCCGACATGTGATCTTTCTGCAAGCCGCGTCGGCGGCTGACGGACCGACCGGCCGTTTCTTCGGGGTTTTTTCCGGTACACCTACTCATGGACGTTCCTGCGCAGCGTCATAAACAACGACTTGATCAACTGTTGGTGAATAAGGGATTGGCGGAGAGCCGAGAGCGTGCGGCGCGGATGATCCTTGCCGGGGGAGTCAGGGTCAATGGCGCCCTCGTTGATAAACCGGCAAAGACCGTGTCGGCTCAGGCCGTGATTGAAGTCCTTGCGCAAGGCGCTCAGTTCGTCAGCCGCGGTGGTGAGAAACTGGCTGCGGCGTTGGACGCCGGATCCATCGATCCGGCCGGGCTTGTCTGTCTCGATGTCGGATGTTCGACCGGAGGATTTACCGATTGTCTCCTGCGGCGAGGAGCGCAGAGGGTCTATGCGGTGGACGTTGGATACGGTCAATTCGATTGGCGGCTCCGACAAGATTCCCGCGTGGTTCTGATGGAACGGACGAATATCCGTTACCTCGACAAGTCGGCCATTCCCGAGCCGGTCGGGCTTACGGTCATCGATGTCTCCTTTATCTCATTGACCAAGGTTCTCCCCCCCGTCTTGCAATTTTCGGCTCTAGGCGCGATCGTGATCGCGCTGGTCAAACCTCAGTTCGAGGTGGGCAAGGGCGAGGTCGGCAGGGGGGGGATTGTTCGTGACGAGGCGCAGCGGCGGGACGTCCTGCGCGGAATCGTGAACTTTGCGGCCGGCTTGGGTATGGCGGCGAGAACGACGCTGGAGTGCCCTCTGAAGGGAAAAAGAGGGAATCAAGAACTGTTCGCGATTTTTGAATGCGGATCGACGTCTCACGGTGTATCGTGAGAGCGGTTCACTCGAAATTCTCTTGTCCGGAGGTGCGATGAAGGTACTCGTCACGGGAGGCGCAGGGTTTATAGGATCGCATGTCGTGGATCGGTTGGTCGAGGAGGGGCACGAGGTCGTCGTCGTCGACGATTTGTCGACGGGGAAAAGAAAACACGTCAACCGCGCGGCCGGCCTGTACAAACTCGACGTCCAAAGCGGACGGTTGGAAAAGGTGTTTCGCAACGAGCGCCCCAGTATCGTGATCCACTTGGCTGCCCAAGTCAGCGCACGCCAGTCGATGGAAAATCCGATCCTCGACGCGCAAGTCAACGTGTTAGGAACGATGAACGTTCTCCATCAGGCCGCTCGACACGGAGCAAGGAAAGTCATTTTCGCCTCGTCCGGTGTGGCGATTTATGGAGAACAAGAAGTGCATCCCGCGCCGGAATCCCACCCGACCAAACCGCTCTCGGCCTACGGCATCAGCAAGCTTTGCGGGGAACATTATCTGTCTTACTTTCAGCGTGTCAGCGGCCTTCAAGTAGTGAGCTTGCGATACGCAAGCGTCTACGGGCCGCGACAAGATCCGGAGGGCGAGGCGGGCGTCGTGGCGGTTTTTATCAGGAAGATGCTGAACAACGAGCAACCGATCATCAACGGCAACGGTCGGCAAACGAGAGACTTCGTCTTCGTTGACGACGTGGTGCAGGCCAACTTGGCCGTCATGTCACAGGAGGCACAGGGCGTGTACAACGTCGGAACCGGGGTCGAGACTTCCGTCAATGAATTGTTTCGAATGCTGGCCGGCCTGACTGGATCTCCTTGCAAGGAAGTTCACGGGCCGGCCAAAGTCGGAGAGCAAATACGGAGCGTCATTGATTCGTCGAGGCTCAAGCAGGAAGTGGGATGGGAGCCAGAGACGAGTCTTGCCGAAGGCTTGGAGAAAACCGTCGCCTATTTTCGCGGGCAGTAGCGATACCGGAATGGTGGTGAGGCGCCGTTCGCCATGTCGGAACAAGCGAGCGTATCAATATCTCAATATCGCGGAACGCCGTGATCGATTTGCAGGGACCAGGCGTCGATCCCCCCGATCAAATTCTTCACGTTCGAAAACCCCTGTTGAAGCAAAAACGCCGTTGCGTCCCCGCTCCGCATCCCGTGATGGCAATAGGCGATAATCTCGGCGTTTCTATCCAGTTTCTCGAGCGATTGCGGCAGGGTTCCCAACGGAATCAATACCGAGTTCTCGAGTTTTGCGATCGCGTGCTCCCAGGGCTCGCGAACGTCCAGCAAAACCAGCTTATCTCCTCTGTCGAGCCGTGTTTTCAGTTCCTTGGGCGTGATGATGAAGCTCATCGGGAGTCCTCCTTGTCAACGTCGGCAAATCATATGCGACGGAGAAAAAGACTGTCAAATTGCGGCGCACTCACTTGCAAGGGCATTCACGCGGAGGCACCCGCAGTGGTTCGCGAAAAACACAATCAGGCGGATAATTCATTTTTCGGCATTTTAAGGGACGTAGCGGCGATCATGCTGCATCAACGGTCCACCGCCCCCGGCGGTCGGGGCGTCCGACCGCTTCGGACAGCAAGGCGATAAAATCACGACGCGGGATTTCTTCCGCGCCGAATCGTCTTATGTGAGGGGAATATTGCTGGCAATCGATGAGACGGAAATTCCAGGCTTCGAGTTGCCGCACGAGAGAGACCATCGCCGCTTTTGATGCATCATCGACCAAGGTAAACATGGATTCCGCAAAAAACGCGCTGCCGATCGCCACGCCGTAGATCCCGCCGACCAACGTATCCTCCTGCCAGGCCTCCGCGGAATGGGCGTATCCCAGCTCGTGCAGTTTCGTATAAGCCTCGATCATCTCCGGCGTGATCCACGTGCCGCCGTCAGGATATTGGGGGCGGGGGGCGGCGCAACCTTCCATCACGGCGCGGAACTGTGTATCGAAGGTGATAGAAAAGCGACCGCCCCGAAGGGTGCGATCCAAGCGCCGTGGCACGTGGAGTTTGGAGGGGAAGAGCACGGCCCGCGGATCGGGCGACCACCAGAGAATCGGTTGACCCTCATTGTACCAGGGAAAGATGCCGTGCCGATAGGCTTCGAGCAGCCGTTCGGGACGCAAATCGCCCCCCACGGCCAACAGCCCTTCAGGGGATGCCTGATCAACCGGGGGGAAACGAAGATCCTGCCGATTTAAGCGAAACATCCTAACGTAGGATACGTGAAGCGCGTTAGAAAGACTATACGAGGAAAGAAGCGTAGGCTCAATCAACAATCGGGAGGCTGGCAATCAAGGACTGTCAGTTCTATTGTGGTAGGCAATGTTTATTTTTTACTTGGGAAGAAGATCATGGTTTCTTTTCTGTAAGTGTCAGCAAGGATGCTCATTAACAGATCACGTTTATTGAGAAAAGTAGGGGCTGCCATCGACGAAACCGGCCCAATAGGAGCACCAATCAAGTGTATTACTTGGTCGATCGTTGGGGTACCAGCCGCTCAGTTCTTCCGCAACGATGGTCTCCAATGTCGGCAGTAGGCATTATGCTTTTCCGGTCTAAGTATTTCCCCAAAATAGGTAATTCAAAGTGGAGGGACCTGACCGACCGCTGCGCGCTGATTCGTTACGATTAAAAATTATTTTAAGAACCTCTTCAGCAGCTGCCCGGACAGGTGAAACACCGGGATGGCATCAGTGCGGTTTCCGTTCATTTGCCATGGAGAAAATAGCGCCAAACCTGATGAAGCGAAAAAGGTTCGCTGATGTGAATAGCGTCCGTCATGGTCAGGGTGATCGGTATCTCCTCTACACTCATTGGAATTGCTGTGGCATTGATTCAAAGCCTGATAAGAGCGGAGATCTTGGCCCTTCCGGGCAACTGGTTCGTCATGCCATCCTGCGTGGTGCCCACGGTGGGAATCTGAGGCGGAATCAGAATCAGCTTTCTATCGAGTTCAGCTATTTGCATTTATAAAATGGGGCTCCCGAGCATTTCCCCGATTTGCATTTGTGATCGTTGCCGAAAGGTTCGGTTACTGAACCGCATTTTTCACCGTCGTTCAATTTTTGACGACAGGTATTCACCTTGGTATCGATTCCTGCATCACAGTATTTGCCGGAGCCGCAGTCAGCGTCAGTCTTGCAGACGCAGGTTCCCTTTGCCCCGTCCACGGCACTGCACTTGCCCTCCTTACACGCATCATCGTTGTAACAAATCCCTCCCATCTCGACTGAATTTGGCGTGTAGCATCGAGAGAACATACAGAAACC
This sequence comes from Nitrospira sp., assembly GCA_020216985.1. GTDB lineage: Bacteria > Nitrospirota > Nitrospiria > Nitrospirales > Nitrospiraceae > Nitrospira_D. Next base: position 1,167 of record JAIWOH010000017.1, on the reverse strand, counting down.
GCTCTTGCATTGATGCCCCCCACCCACCGGATCACAGCTCTCGTTGTCCGCTTTCTTTTTCTTACATTTATTCAGATTCAGATCCACCCCATGGTCGCAATACTTACCCTCACTGCAGTCCGCATCCGCTTTACAAACACAGGCTCCTTTCAGTCCTCCCACTTCACTGCACTTTCCTTCTGCACATGCATCGTCTGTGTAGCAGATGCCGCCTTCCTCCACCGAATGTGGTGTATAGCAGCGGCCGAACTTACAGTATCCGCTCTTGCACTGGTGCCCCCCGCCGGCCACGTCGCATGGATCATTGTCGGCCTTGAGCGGCATGCACCGGTTCTTAGCCAGGTCCACACCCGCATTGCAGTAGTAGCCATCCGGACACTCAGGGTCTTTACGGCATGCGGGCAAGCCACCCGCGATGTAATTCTCACCATCCTTAAGCGTGAAGACCTTGCCGGTGAGGTCGGAAAAACGAGGATTCCGTTCGTCTTTGAATTCATACTCAACGAACTCTTCTTTCTGTTCATCGTAGTAGCCGGTGATCTCCCCGCTTGTCGGATCTATTTCAGGTTCATGATCGCCAACATGGAGGATCTGAAAATGAAGATGGGGTGGGGCGGCGCATCCGACATCTCCCTGGTCTCCCAAATAATCTCCTTGCAATATATGGTCACCGACCTTCAGGCCGGCTTTGCCGCTTGTCGTTCCCATTTGCATGTGTGAATACTTTGACCATTCGTGGTTCGCATGCTCGATCCAGACAAAGTTGTTGAAGCAATGGGGGGTATTGCGGAGAATCCGCGTCGGGTGCTGATTTTTTGATCGGCTGTCCTGGATATGCCGAATCGTTCCGTCGGCTGCCGCTACGATCCGGTGGGTGCCGAACCCCTTGCCTCGCATGTCGATCCGGCCTTGTGGATTGTGGTTCATAAAGTCACGACCGACATGGATATTGGTCCCGTCCGCGAACGGAATTCGATAGATATTCTGGGACTCCTGTCCTTTTGGTGGCGGTCCTGGATTCACGCAGGCATTTACCGCCTCATCGTAGGCGCGAGAGCACTCTTCGAACTCGTCGCCTGTCTTGTTCATGCAAGGCTCGATGAGAACCTGGGCCTCCGCTTCGCAGCGATCGAGGATATCGGTTTGATGAGGCGTGACCTTCGTTCC
>JAIWOH010000016.1 GCA_020216985.1 Nitrospira sp. | reverse complement strand
CGCACCGGCCTTGGATGTGGCCTTGCTGCGCTCGACCTTCGAGAGAGACTTAGAAAGTTCCCTACTCTCTGCTGCTCTGCCGGCGTAGACCGAGGAAGCCGTATCGAGAGACCACATCGCAGTCATACAGAGCGAGACCAAGAGACGCGCAACCCAACGTGTTCGTATCGCTATCATGAGAATCCTTCCTATGAGAAATAGGCGCAGGCCCACATCGAGTTACTTGCACACAAAGTTGGGCAATCCAGAGCATTCTCCGGACTTGCATTTATGGTCGTTGCCGACCGTGCCGACTGCGCCACATTTCTCTCCTTTGTCGAGCTTGGGTCTGCAAGCATTTACTTTGGCGTCGAAACCCTGGTCGCACCACTTGCCAGCACCGCAATCGGAGTCTTTGCTGCAGACACACGTTCCTTTCGTCACTCCGCCGACCGGTGCATTACACTTGCCTTCTCGGCATTCGTCGTCAAAGCGGCATGACTCGCCCATCGATGCGGAAGCCGGTGCCGAACAGAATCCTGTCTTGCATCGGCCTGCCTGACATTGCTCATCCTTGGTGCAGACGGAACCGTCGCGCAACTTATCTTTGCAGGTGCGTTTCCCAGAAATTGGATCTCCGCAGTAATTGCCCGATCCGCAGTCGGCGTCGGCTCGGCATTCGTCCGGATCGGCACACACTCCCCAGCTACAACGGTCGGATGCGCATTGCCGCTTGGTGACACAGAGAGTTCCACGGTCTAACTTGGGTTTGCAGACATTTCTGGTGAGATTCGGAATCCCTACAGTACAGAACTCTCCATCCTCGCAGTCGGTATCAGACTCGCACTGTCCCTCGCCACGGAGTCCGGCGAGTCTGATGTAGTTCACCTTGCCATCCTTGGTCATGAACTGCCGTCGCTGGTTGGCGGCGCGTTCTTGCTGGCAGGTGTTCAATGTCTCGGTTCCCGTTACAGTAAACGCTCCTGTCTCGTCGGGGATCAGACTGGAACAATAGTCCATAACGTTCGACACTCCACCCTCACAGACGTAGTACTGATTCCCGTTGCTACGATCGCGTATGGCGATCTTTCCGCTACACGAATTGCAATGGCCTAAATCTGGGTTGAAGATATTCTTGTTGGCAAAATCCTTGTTGCATTGCTTATTGAAGCCAATATAAGGCTCAAATGTATGTTTGAGGCCGAAGAAGTGTCCCAGTTCATGCGTCAATACATACTTGTCACTGCCCTCGCTGAGCCAAATCCCTTTCTTTCGGTTAAAGGGGTTGACGTCATGTGGAAAGTTTGCCCAGCCCCCCCAACACTTCTGCTCGCCGAGTAGATCGTTCCAACACAATGTGTTACCCACAAGCACGGTGAGATGTCCCTCCGTTTCCGTCCTGGCTTGGTTGTCAAAGTGTTCATCCATGAACGTATTGAACTCTGCCATTCCGTTAAAGGTGAGGCTGGAGAGGTTCCGGCTGGCCACGGTAGTTTTTCGCTCAATGGTGTAGGTGATTTTCAGACGAGGTTTTGTCGCGTATTGTCTCTCCGCTTCTTCAACCCACGATCGGATACGACTAACTTCCAAGTCTTCATTGCTCGTGTCTTTCGTCCCATTCACGAAATGTAGGTTGAGGCGAAACTCGTCAAAATTGTCTGCCGCCGATGCGAAGCCTGAAGTCAATGCGAGCAAAAGAACAAGGGAGAAGATGTTCATGGCTAGTTCCTTTCAATCACGGTTTGCCGGGCTTGTCGGTCAGAGCGCACCCTGTACTCGATGCAAGCGTCACGTTCACTCCTCAGTGAGCCATTGCCCGTGGTTTCTGCAGCAGATTCTCGATAATACGGTCGAAATCTCGTTTCGGATGGTTGCCGATCAATGAAATGCCGTTGATGAGAAACGCGGGTGTACCGTCAAAACCGAATCGTTCGGCCTCTGCACGGTCAGCCGCGATCCGCTGCGTCACTGTGTCACTTTGCAGGTCCTGCTCCAGCCGATCTTGGTCAATTTCCAGGTCTGCAATCATTTTATTCAATGCCTCGCCCCCGCGAGAGAGATGATGCTGTTGCTCAAACACGCGGTCATGAAATCGCCAAGCCTCCTCTTCGTTCTGCAGTGCGATCGCCTCAAAATATCGCGCGGCTGGTTCGGCCATGGCGTGGAAGCTCAATGGGTTATGTTTGTACACGAGACGAACCTGATCCTCATATGAAGCAAGCAATTCCAGCAGTGTCGAGGATACGGCTTTACAGTACGGGCACTCGAAATCGCTGTACTCAACGACCGTGATCGGCGCGTTGCGCGCTCCGCGAATGGGGCGATCTTCCGCGACGGTCGCAACTTTTGGATTTGCCATCTCGTTCTGCCAGCGAGCTTCCTCAATCTTGATTTTGCGAATCTCGGTTCCGCGCTCCACGAGGTCTGCAATCATCACCGGATCTTGTTCCAACGCGCGAAGGATGAGATCTGGATGTTGTCGTAACGTCTCTTCAACCAGTGCTTTGATGCCGGTGGACGATGACCGCAGGTCAGAGGTCTGAGGCCATGTTTGCTCGGGGCCGCTGACGAGGATGACGAGTAACATTGCCAGGATGAAAGACAAGCACGGACAGGTTTCCCGGATGGATGTCATCATAAGTATTCTCCTTGATCGGTGACGATCATTGAGCAAATGTCTTGTCCCAAGCGTTTTCAGAACAATCAATCCAGGAATCGCTCCAATGTAGCCTGAATCGGCAAAAAGTATTCCTCAAGTCGCACTCTTAAAACGGTCATGTGTCTCTGAATTGGAACATTCGATCATAATGATGCCAGCCCTATGAGATACGGCCGTGTATCTGTTGAGATGCGCGATGGACTGTCGAAGAATGAAGAACACGCTTCTGATAGATCAGATTCCGTCATCAGAATTAAGCCAATGAAGCTCGCTCCCGTGGCATGGAGGGGGTGGCACAGGCTCGTGGTTTCTGCTGTATCGTCTGGATACCTGACTCCCCATGGGCGATTCAGGCTAGAGCCCGCATGACACCCGGTCTTTCCATAGGGTATATGGAAAGGGGCACGGCAGCTGACTTGCTGCTGTCATGTTGGCGAGAATAGGAGAAAATGAACGGAGACGCTATAGTCAATTTCACACAAGGGGCTATGGCTTGCGTCACGTCTCCGTGTGGTCCGAAGGGTTCTGTTGCAACCGCACCGGCAGCTCGCTGCGTGAACGTGCGCCGACTTTGCGAAAAATAGCCTGCACCTGATTGGCCACGGTATGCTCGCTGCAATTGCGCCGCCGTGCGATGTCTCGATTCGTGGAGCCTGCGAGCATCGCCGCCAGCACTGCGCGCTCGGCATCTGTGAGTTTCGCCATATGATCTGATCGGACGAGCGGATAGACGCCGATCAACAGCGTATCGCCATGGACCACTGATTCCGCCAACGTGGCTCGTGGTCCGCTCGGTGAAAAAAATGCTGCGAGCTCTGTGAGCGATGATAAACCTAGTTTGCGAACTGCGCGCGTCGTGCAGTTCGTCACGGCGGAGGGCGAGATCCCAACCATATAACTGATCTCCTTGCAACTATGCCCTTGGCCGATGAATTCGGAGATCTGCCGCTCACGCAGCGTGAGGCCGCGTGGATCTGGAAACCTGGGATCATTCTTGACTGCAAGGACGAAGCGACGCCCGTCGGAATCGAAATGATCGACGAGCGACCAGCGGCCTTGTACGAGTCCTTCCCAGGACGCCAACGCTTGGTCGGGGTCACTTCGCGCTCGGCTGGTTCGGAGTTGGTCGAGACGGCGGACCGCCTCACGCAACGCGGCGCGTGCGGACGGACGTTCCGCGTCCTCACGGGCTTCGTAGAGTTTTCCGGATCCATTCAAAATGGCCTCCACGGAAGGGGAGTCGAGGTTCAACGCCTGTGCGAATTCACGCAACCGGAGTCCGGCACCCAGATGGCTTGCCACACATTGCCAGCGGTGGCGCTCCTGCGCGGTCGGTGCGATTCGTTCTGAAAACAGCCAGCACAGGATGAGCGCGCTGCCTCGGCCTGTCAGCCCCTTGACCGCAATCTTATCGTGGACCACACCATTGGTAATCTGCTGAACAACCGTCGCGAGATCTGGTTCACGTGTGTATAACGTTTCGCTGAGTGATGTCACGGCTGGCCCGCTGCGGAAAAAATGGCTGACCGCTGGAGTTTGCACCTGCATACTGGCTGTAAGAATGTCGTGCGCATGTGCCGGCCCCAGTGTGGCCGACCGTTCAAGATCGAGGTTGCTTGGGGTATAGCGATATGTACCGATAGTAGGCCAGAACCCTCGTTTCGACAGAGGAGCGGCGCGCTCCAGTAGACGCTTCAGCCAGCTATCGTCGTCACCTTCGAGTCGATACACCTCTTCAATGAGCCCTACCCAATCCTTGCCGCTCATGACCATGCGATAATTTTCCCTTGCCCGGTCCGGATGGGGATGCGTCTCTGCGAACAATCGCGCGATGCCGCTCGTCGCTACAGGTTAGGCGCCACGTTTTTCGGCCGACGCCAGAATGGGCCGGAACATCGGATCGGCGTCCAACACCGCCTTGAGGAGTTCCGTGTGCAAGAAGTACCGCCACACGACGTCATCCTGCTCATTCTTTTCGGCGATCTGGTCGAACCAGCGTTTGGCTTCCGTGAGGTGATGGAACAGTTTGGCCTTGTCTCCGTAGTTCGGCATGAAGATCATGCAGTAGGCCATGGTGTATTCAGCCAAGAACTTGTCGATCGGCAGTTCGGCCAGCGCCAAGGCTGCTTCCGCGTCCGCGTAGGCCCTGACACTGTCCGGATCGTGCAAGATCCGGTTCCAGGCGACCTTGTTGATGCGCGACCAGGCAAGCTGGAGCAGGGCTTCGGCTTTGGGCGTCTTCCGGTGTTCGGGAATATCTTGAGCCAGCGACTCAAAAGTTTGAATCATCGGCAACTGATCATTGTTCCACCGATACGCCATGCCGAGACGGAAGCGATTATCCAACTGTTCGGGGTGAGTTTCGGCCAATGTCTCCATGGAGGGCAGCATGCGATACAAAAAATCCGCCGGAGTCGGTTCCGTGAGCCCTCCCATTTCCATGGTGTTGGCAAGGTCCAGCCGGGCTGATGCCGAGTAGATGTTCCAGTAGAACTCATTGACGGCGCGTGCCAGCGCGTGGTCCTTGACCATTATGTTGTGTCTCTCGGCGGCCTGGCGCAGCAATGCGGTGTACAGGTGTCTCGATAAAACCGTCAGCGCGTCGGTTTGTCGAGGATCGATCAAGAGAATGCGGTTGAGCAACGCCACTCGATCGCGCAAGTCGGGAAAGGCCGCCGCTCTGACCGCCGCGGCGGCCAGCGTGCCTGGTTGGTCTTGCGGAGACCACCAGGTCAATGAGTTCGGGATGGCGCGGCTTCTTTCTATGGTGAAGGGAACGGTGTCGGGTCGTGCTTGGGCGGTCTCCGGTTCTGTCGGAACGGGAAGGAGAAACACCGCGGTATCTTCCGGGAATCCGTGCTTCTTGAGTCGAGAAAACACCACCCACTGAGTGGCGATGGACTTCAACGCTCCTCTCGCCCGCTTCACCGTATTGGTCCAACGCACGGTTCCAGGGGCATAGGTAACGGGGGACGTCAACGGATCTTGATAGTGAACTGTCACCTCGACCACCGTGGCGGGCACGCCGACGACGTTCCCGTCCGGCTTGAGACGAAAGGATCCGTCCGGAATATGTCTGATCTTTGCCACGGTCAAACGGAGCCCGCTTCCCGGAGGAGAAACTCCTATCGAATCCATCACAAAGGCGGAAGGGGGAAGGTCCAGCACGTCGTCGCCGAAGAACACGAGCGGACCGGTGCTGGGCCACAGGATTTCCATGCCCGTGTCCGTGCGAGTCAAGGTGTGCGTATGGGTTTCGGTCATTTCCCGCCAACACTGGTCGTAGAGTGAGTCGATCGTTGCCGAGGAGGGTGCGAGGGGTTTTTTCAGCCCTGTCAGCAGTCGATACTGGCAGGAAAAGTCCAATTTGCCGAACGTGGCGCGGTCGCCTTGAGAAATCGCGGTGGCATAGGCGAGCACGGTTTCAATGGCGGCCTTGTCCGCCGACGCTCTCTTTTTCTGTGAAAGAGCAGCTGCAAAAGAAGAGTCGAAGTTGAACGTCATGAAGAGGGCCCAGCATCCCGACAGCGCCAGGAGAAAAAGCCGTCGCCGGATCGAACTCATAGGGATTCCTTCTGTTAAGTCTTGTAAGTCTTGCGGTGAAGTCTTCGAAAAACGATCGAGCGTTAAATCTACCACGAGACCGTTCTGATGCGATAGAGAGGCAGAGGCCGACCATTCTTCTCTTCCGCAGGGAGGACCGATGAATTGAATGGACCTCCGACCGCCGCTCCTCTTGTTCGTGCCCTCGACGTTGATGGTAAGGGGGGGAGTCCGGGAAGGGTTATCTGCGACCGGCGGCCGCCAAAATTCGTTCGCGCATCCGCGCTCGATCATATGCCGTAAGGACCGGAGCCGGGATTTGTCGGCACAAGGAGACGGTCTGACGAAGAGAAACGACGAAGTCTTCGCAACGAGGACACGCTCCAAGGTGCCGGCGGATTTCCGAACAAACGTCGTGCGGCAGCTCGTCGTCGATGAAGGCCGACAATGCGCGAAGAATGCGGAGACATCGCCCCGATTTGTGGCGGTGGGGGTCGGCTGATGAATGAGCCGAACGTTTGGAAGAGGAACGTTTGGCCATGGCGCGTGTCGTGTCCCTATGTGGTCGTATCTTGCTCATGCAAGGCTTGACGGTCGGCGAGGCCCCGTGCGCTGAGCTCGCGGCGGACGAACAAACGCGCGCGGTGAAGCCGCGATTTGACGGCGCGTTCGTTCAATCCCATGACCGTTCCCACTTCTTTGGCGCTCAAGCCTTCCATGTCGCGCAGCACGAGCACCATTTTATATTTTGGGGGCAATCTGTCAATCGCATCGTTGAGCGCCTGCCGCAGTTGCTTATTCTGGAGCGCTTCTTCGGGGCTGAGATCGTCAACGGGGATCTGGAGATGAAATTCTCCGTCGCTGGTGGGCACAAACTCCTCTAGCGACAATTCACGTTGTGGGGCCCCTTTCCGGCGTCGCCGCATGCGCAGGCACGCGCGCGAGGCGATGGTATAGAGCCAGGTGGAAATTTGCGCCTCGCCGCGGAACCGTGTGAATCCCCGATAGGCGTTCAAAAACGTCTCCTGCACCAAGTCTTTGGCCGCTTCGGTTTCTCCGCAGAGCCGGCTCGCATAACGGTACATCAGATCCACGTGGTCTCGATACAGCGTATCGAAAGCGTCCCGTATCTTGGCCGAGACGGAAGACCGCTCGCGCGGCGTGGGGTGAGAACGCGAGGCCACCATGAGCGAGATCAGTGTACGAGGGAGAGAGAAAAAGAGTCAAGCCGGGGCTAGTGGGAGCGATGAAAGTCGACCACGTCTCCCCGCTCGTTCAGTTCGGCGGTGATGGAATGGCCTTCCTTCAAGCCGGCCAAAGCGGTTTTCCCATGGACCGCAGAATCGATCGGATAAATCTGCTCGCCTTCGGGGGTCCACAATTTCACGCTCGTGCGGTCGGGCGCGGCGAATTCGAGCGGGCCCGTCACGAATCGGCGAGCCGTCGAGGGAGCCTGCGGCGCCGACAAGTCCGCCACCATGTGCCGTTCATGAATGTACAGGGTCATCGTATGCCCCACCCGGGCATTTTTGATGCCGATCTTAGCGTTCACATTGATGATACCGAGGGGCGTTCGCAGGAAAATGAAGTTGGATTTCAGCTTGTCCACCGTGCCGGTCAGGACGAGATGCGCGGCGGATCGTCCGGTGGGAAGTTGTCCGATCTGAAGGTCGAACTGCACGTCGTGCACGCCGACGACGGTGTCCGTCTCGTCCACTTCTACGGTGATGGGATCGCCTTCCCGGAAATCGGCCAGCGACCGCTCATAGGCACCGAAAGCGACGGCTTTCTCCCCTTCCGGGCTCCATCGCAAGAGTTTGGTCGGGTCGTCGTCGCTTCGCTTGAACGGTCCGCCGAGGTAGCGATGGACCAGCGATCCGTCGCTCCGCTTTCGGATATCGATGGCGGAGTGAACGTCATGGACCCAAAACGTCACCGCTTGAGATGCCAGCACGTTTTTGAGCGTCGTCTTTGAACTCAGCGTGAGCAAACCGATCGGCGTTTTCAAGAACACAATGCCCGGCTTGGTCCTCCAAACCTGGCCCGTGAGCGTGATCGACGGATTGGCGTTCCCGGTGGAAACGGCCGTTGCTTCGGTTGCTTGATCGGATTCCGGCTCCTCGGCCGTCGCCAATTCTTCTTCGGCGAAATCCGGCGCTTCGGCACGTGCGATACAAGGTGAGAGAAGGATCAGAACGATCCCCAGACCGTAAAGCAATCGGCTGACGAGGAGCGACACCATCGTGGCATTCAACCATCAAAACATCGATCAATGCAGTGATGGTATGCGAATAACACGGGTCGCCGGGACAGTCAACCCGAAAACGGCTTTCGTTTGAAACGTGTGGGTGGCAAGATACTCGTGAACGAACCGCGGAACTATTTTTTTCTCACCAGGAAGCGCAGCGGCGTGCCGGTGAAGTCGTACGTGTCGCGCAGTTGATTTTCGAGAAATCGCAGATAGGCGGCAGACATGTCTTCCGGATGCCCCACGAACAGGGCGAACGCCGGGGGCTTGGTCGCCACTTGCGTGATGAACGCGGATTTCGTGATTTTTGTCGGCTTGCCCGTCCGGACCGGCAGAGGGTGCGCCGACAACAAGGTTTGCAGCCACGCGTTCAGTGCGCCGGTGGGGATTCGTTTGGAGAACGTGGCATAGACCTCGTCGATCCGAACGAACAAGGCGGATGCGGAATGCGACTCGATGGCCGAGCCGTACAAAACCGGCGCCCACGTCAAAAAGGGCAACCGCCTGCGGAGTTGCAGCTCGAAATCTTTTCGAGCGCCGCCGTCGCCTCTGCGAAGATCCCACTTGTTGACCCAGAGAAGACAGCCGCGCCCCTGTTTGAGAATCGCTCCGGCCAGTTTCGTGTCCTGCTCCGTCACGCCTTCGGCTCCATCCAATACCAGCACCGCCAAGTCGGATCGGCCGATGGCGCGCAGCGAGCGGAGCACGCTGTAGCCCTCGACGCCGCGGTCTATTTTCCCCCTGCGACGGATGCCCGCGGTGTCGGTGAAGAGGTACCGACGTCCCTTGTGGGTAGCCAGGGAATCGATCGGATCGCGCGTGGTTCCGGGAACGTCGCTGACGATCGCGCGTTCTTCTCCCAACAACGCGTTGACAAGGGTGGATTTGCCGACATTGGGCCGGCCGACGACGGCGATACGGGGCGTCTGATGACGCTCTTCGGATTCTTGGACCGTCGGCAGGAGGGGGTAAATGGCGTCCAACAGCTCGGCGACGCCCAATCCGTGTTCGGCGGAGATCGGGAACAGTGTGTCCACTCCGGCTTGATAAAAGTCGGCCGTCAACGGTTCTGCCTGCGGTGTGTCGATCTTGTTCACGGCGACGAACACCGGTTTCGTGACGCCTCGTAGCAGCGCGATGACTTCTTGATCGAGAGGGGTCAAGCCGGAACGTCCGTCCAACAGCAAAATCAGAATATCGGATTCGGCGATGGCCAATTCGGACTGTCGGCGAATCAAGGCCGACATCCCGGCCGATGCGGAGGGATCGAGTCCCCCCGTATCGACGAGACGGAAGGCGCGATCCCGATAAGTCGCGTCGGCGTAGTTTCGATCGCGGGTGACGCCGGGTACGTCGTCCACGATGGCGGCCTTGGCGCCGAGGATCTTGTTGAACAATGTCGATTTCCCGACGTTCGGCCGGCCGATGATGGCGACCGTTGGAATCCGCGAGAGGTCCGGCGCGACGGAAGAAAGATCTGAGAGGGTTTGGTTTGTCATGCGCGGTCCGTGGTCGGAACGAGGCAGACCGTACCATTAGGACCGGCACGATGACAAGGGAACGATCCCGCG
>JAIWOH010000015.1 GCA_020216985.1 Nitrospira sp. | reverse complement strand
GAAGAGATCCGCCGTGTTAAACTGTTCCTTTGTTCGTTGTGAGCGATGAGTGTCGGAATGATGAGCGACGGCGTTTTTTGGAACGACATCGACGACGTGTTGCTTGACATGGACGGCACGTTGTTGGATCGGCATTTCGACAATTTCTTTTTCGAGGAGGAGCTGCCCCGGCGGTACGCGCGTCTGCATGAGCTGCCGTTTGAGGAGGCTCGCGATCGCCTGATGGCCATGTATCGGTCAGTGGAGGGCGAACTGGCGTGGACCGATCTCCATTATTGGAGTCGGCGGATCGGGATCGACGTCGTGGCTCTCCACAAAGAGTTGGATCACATGATCGGGTTTTTGCCGGGGGCGGAGGAATTTCTCCTCGCCTTGCGTCGGTTGGGCAAGCGGGTGACGATCGTCACCAACGCCCATCGTGCCGGGGTCGACGTGAAAACGGCCAAAACAGGGCTGGATCGCTACGTCGATCGGATCGTGGACGCTTTCGAGGTGGGCTATCTGAAAATGCGGCCGGAATACTGGCCGGCTTGTCGAGAGCTGATCGGGTTTGATTCAAAGCGGTCGTTGTATGTCGACGACGATGAACTCTGCCTCGCCGCCGCGCGGGAGTTCGGTCTTGGCCGGATCATCCACAGCGCCAAATCCAGTTCTCAACTGCCGCCCGCTCCTTCGGCTGATTTTCCGTCCGTCGAGAGGCTGTCATCCTTGGTCCGGAGGAGCTGACCGGCTGCGGCGGCCTCGCCTCGATACATCGTGCCGCCGATACGAGGAATTCCCTCCATTTCGAATCGGTCCATGTGAAGGAGTCTGAGCCCGCCTTGCTCGATCAGGCGATCGATCCGCCTGTTCAGGTTGCAGCCGCAGCCGATGATATTCTGAATCGGATTGAGCCGATGCTGCCAGGCCGCGATGTTGGGATCGCCGCTCAGTCCGTGTTCCAAGAAGAGAAAACGTCCATCCGGTTTGAGGACGCGGCCGACCTCCCGCAGCGCCTGGACCGGATTGGGGATCGTGCAGAGGGTCCAGGTGCTCACCACGAAATCGAAGGAGCGATCGTCGTACGGCAACGTTTCGGCACTCCTCCGGTCGAATCGAACCGGAAACGGGGCGGCGGCGACGCGGCGCGCGACTCGTTCGGGGAGCAGCTCGGCCGGGTCCACGGCATGCAGTTGCGCGACAAGAGGAGGATAGTGCGAGAGGTTGAGACCCGTCCCGAACCCTAGCTCCAGCACCCGGCCATGGACCGGTGCGAGCAATTCGGACCGGAGGCGGCGGAATTCCTCCGTCGCCATGAGCCGGTCCATCAAACGGGGAAAGATGTGATTGCCGTAGAATCCCATCGCGCGCCGGAGGACGGGGCCGTCGGCCCGTCGAATTCTCAAATCTTGTGAGCTCGAAGGGGCTGTGCTAGATTCCTCCCTCATTTTTTGAATACCATGCGACCATGAGCAAAGGCTACGATCACCAAGCCATCGAAACCAAGTGGCAACGGTACTGGGAAGAACAGAAAACCTTCCGAGTCGCCGAAGATCCGTCGAAGCCCAAATTTTACTGTCTCGACATGTTCCCGTATCCATCCGGCTCGGGGCTCCATGTCGGCCATCTGGAGGGCTACACGGCGACCGACATCGTGTCACGGTATAAACGGATGCGAGGGTTCAACGTGCTGCATCCCATGGGGTGGGATGCGTTCGGGCTCCCGGCCGAACAGTACGCGGTCAAGACCGGCGTCCACCCCGCGATCACCACCGCGCAAAATATCGCCACGTTCAAGCGACAGATGAAGCGGGTGGGGCTCTCTTACGATTGGGATCGTGAACTGAGCACGACCGACCCCGACTACTATCGGTGGACCCAGTGGATCTTTCTGAAACTGTTCGAGCGAGGCTTGGCCTACGTCGCCGAGGTGCCGGTGAATTGGTGCCCTGCGTTGGGGACGGTGCTCGCAAACGAAGAGATCGTGGACGGCAAGAGCGAAGTAGGCGGCTTCGAGGTGATCCGCAAACCGATGCGGCAGTGGGTCTTAAAAATCACGGCCTATGCCGACCGTTTGCTCGAAGACTTGAAGCTGGTCGATTGGCCGGCCAGTACGCTCGAAATGCAAAAGAACTGGATCGGCCGCTCGATCGGGGCCGAGGTCGAGTTTCCCTTGGCCGATGTCAAGGGAGCCGTTCGCGTCTTTACGACCAGACCGGATACGCTCTTCGGCGCCACGTATATGGTGTTGGCCCCCGAACATCCGTTAGCGGAAGTGGTGACCACTGAAGAACAGCGGGAGGCCGTGTCCGCCTACCGCGACGCCGCGGCGAGAAAAAGCGATCTGCAACGGCAGGAGCTTGAGAGGGAGAAAACCGGTGTCTTCACCGGCGGGTACGCCGTCAATCCGGTCAACGGCGAGCGGCTGCCGATTTGGATCGCCGACTATGTGCTGATGAGCTACGGCACGGGCGCGATCATGGCGGTGCCGGCCCATGACGAACGCGACTGGGCCTTTGCGCGGCGGTATCGGCTGCCCGTCCGCGAGGTGATCGCCGGGGGGAACGTCGAAGAGGCGGCCTTCACTGACATCGAGCGGGGAACCGTCGTCAACTCGACAACCCCCGACGGGAGCTTTTCCATCGATGGACTTGTGCCCGCGGAGGCGATGCCGAAGATCATCGATTGGCTGGAGAAGCAGGGCAAAGGCAAACGTGCGGTCAACTACAAGTTGCGGGATTGGCTGTTTTCGCGACAGCGGTATTGGGGCGAGCCGTTTCCCATTCTGTGGGTCGATGGGGAGCCGCGTCCATTACCGGAAGAACAACTTCCCTTGAAATTGCCGGAGGCGAGCAACTTCAAACCGTCGGGCACGGGGGAAAGTCCGCTGGCGAATCTTGAACCCTGGCTTCAGACGACCGACCCGGCAACGGGCAAACCGGCCCGGCGCGAGACCAACACGATGCCGCAATGGGCCGGGTCTTGCTGGTACTACCTGCGATTTATCGATCCGAAGAACGAGGACCGGCTTGTCGATCCGGCCAAGGAACGGTATTGGATGCCGGTCGATCTGTACATCGGCGGCAGCGAGCACGCGGTCCTGCACCTTCTGTATGCCCGGTTTTGGCACAAGGTGCTGTACGACGTCGGCGTCGTCTCGACGCCGGAACCGTTTAAGAAACTGGTGCACCAAGGCATCGTGCTGGGCGAGGACAATCAAAAGATGTCCAAGTCGCGCGGCAATGTGGTGAATCCGGACGAGATGATCGATCGGTTTGGCGCGGATGCGGTGCGGATGTATGAGATGTTCATGGGGCCGCTCGAAGCGATGAAGCCCTGGAGTACGAGAGGCGTGGAGGGCGTCACCCGGTTTCTTGAACGGGTCTGGCGACTCATGATCGATGAAGAGGGGCGATTGTCCGCCGTCGTGGTCTCGTCGGCTCCGACCGTGGAGCAGCAGCGGCTGCTCCACCGGACGATCAAAAAAGTCACCGAGGACATCGAGGCGCTGCGGTTCAACACGGCGATCTCGCAGATGATGATCTTCACCAACGAAATGACCAAGGCGGAGCAACGGCCTCGCACTCTGCTGGAGCCCTTCGTTCTGCTGCTCGCTCCCTTTGCTCCTCATTTGACCGAAGAGCTGTGGGAACGGTTGGGGCATCCACCGAGCGTGTCGCAGCAACCGTGGCCGTCCCATGATCCGGCCCTGACGGTGGCCGAGCAAGTGACGATTCCGGTGCAAGTCAACGGTCGGTTGCGGGGCAAGGTCGAAGTGGATCATGACGCGCCGCGCGATCTAGTCGAACGCCTTGCCCGGGAAGAAGTGGCCGGATGGATTCAGGGCAAGGAGCTCAAAAAAGTGGTGTATGTCGAGAAGAAACTGATCAATTTCGTAGTCTGAGAAGCATGCGGATCGTCGAGGGTGCAGAGCGGAGCATCAATGCGAGGCCGAGCGGCCCGACGCGGTGGATGCTCACATCTGCCGTCCTGGTCGTCGCGGTGGTGATCAATGGGCCGGCCGGTTGCGGCTACCAGTTTCGCGTAGAAGGGGCCGGTCCGACCATCGGCGGCGCGGATCGTTCCGCGGCGCAGGGGCCCGCGCCGCGTCTCGCGATCAAAACGCTGGTCAATCGGAGTTTCGAGCCGAATCTGGAGACACGCTATACAAACTATGTGCGGTACGAGTTTTCGTCCGGCAGCGGGGCGCAGGTCGTACCAGATTCCGCCGCAGCGGATTTGGTCTTGACCGGCGAGATTCTTTCCGTGAGCATGCCCACGTTGAGTTTCAGCCAAACGACGACGACGGAAAGCCGGACGGAAGTAGTGTTGCGGCTCGACGTGGAAGAGGTCAAGACGAAGAAAAAAGTCTGGAGCCAAGTGGCGAAAGGCGCCTCGGAGTTCTTTGTCACGCGGGATCTCCAGTTTAATCGCGTGTTACAGAATCGAGCGCTGGAGCAAGCCGGTCGCTTTGCGGCGGCCGATTTGGCCGCACGTTTCCTGTTGTATGTCGAATCCGGCGGAACGGCCGCGTCTCGCGACCGTTCCGCGACGCCGACTTCGTCGGCCCCGTGACGCGGGCGAGGGACTCGAAATGGCGGCGACGTTGAATCCCTATCAACTCGAAGCGGCCTTGAGCAAACAGGCGCCCGGGCCGTTGTATCTCGTCGTCGGCGAGGAGGATTTGCTCAGAGATCACGCGCTGGCCGTGTTCAAGGCCGTCGTGCTGGGCGGCGAGGGGGGGTTCAATTACGATCTGTTCTATGGGGATGAAGCCGCCGGGGTCGACATCCGAAACTGTGCGTCGGAATTGCCGGCGTTCGCCGAGCGCCGGCTTGTCGTCGTGAAAGCGGCCGAGAAACTTCCGGCCCGCGAAACGGAAACGTTGGCCGAGTATCTGAGCGATCCGGTGGAGACGACGACGCTGGTGTTTATGAGTCAGAAGCTGGACGGCCGATTGAAATTTTCTCAGGCGCTGACCCGTCGTGCCGTCCTGATCGATTGTTCGCCGCCGCGCGAGGCGCAGCTCAACGCCTGGGTGACTCGGGAGGCCGAGCGGCTGGGAATTCGGTTGGACGAGCAAGCGCATCACGCGCTGAAGGAAGCGGTCGGGGGATCGCTGCACGGATTACGGAGAGAGATGGAGAAACTTGCGGCCTATACCTCGCCCGGCTGCTTCGTGACCGCCGCCGACGTTCAGGCCCTCCGCGGTATCGAGCCCGGCGCCTCGATCTTCGATCTGACGCTCGCGATCGCCGAGGGACAGCGCGGCCGAGCCCTGTCGATTCTCGCGCGCAATCTCGAAGCCGGTGAAGCGCCGCTTCGTCTGCTGGGCTCCCTTGCCTGGCAATACCGCCGCATTTGGAAAGTCAAAGAGTCGCTGGCCGGCGGAGGCCGAGACGGAGAAGCCGCCAGGACGTTGCGCATGGACCCGGAGCGAGTCCAGTCGTTTTTGTCGCGCTTTTCGTTTGAGCATCTCCACGCGGTTTCGCGCCTGTTGTTTGAGGCCGACGATCACCTCAAAGGCGGCGGCGGGAGCCGACCCAAAATCGTGTTGGAACGCCTGTTGTTTCGTCTTTGCGAACTTGCGCCGAACAAGCCGGGAGGGCCGATGCCGACTCCGACGAAGGCCGGTCGGGGGCAGACCCGCGTCGTCTCGAACGTGCGAACGGTCAGGATCGGGAGCCGGACAGGGCGTTGACGCGCAGCGTGAGGCGGGAGATGCGGCGGGAGGCCGTGTTTCGCTTGAGCACGCCCTTGGACGCGGCTTTCCTGATCGTAGAAACGGCCTCGCGCAGGAGCGACGCGGCGTCGTCCGCTTTCTTGTCGGTGACCGCCGACAAGACCTTTTTGGTGATCGTTTTAACGGTGTTCATGGTGGCCCGGTTTCGTTCGCGCCGGCGCTCCGCCTGGCGGGCCCTGCGAATAGTGGATTTGTGAATGACAGGCATTGTTGGTTCCTCCAAACAGGAGGCTTCGTGTATCATACAGCGTCTTGGTTCGTCAAGGAGCACCGGTCTGAACGGGAGCAATTCGATGTCGAACATTGTGGCGCGTGACCGTTTGATTTTCGCGTTGGACGTGCCGTCCGCCGATGAAGCGGAGCGGCTGCTGGATCGTCTCAAAGGGCGCGTGTCTTTCGTGAAGGTCGGATTGGAGTTGTACACGGTGGCGGGGCCCGACATGGTGAAGCGACTGGTGGATCGAAAGATGCGGATCTTTCTTGATCTCAAGTTTCTCGATATCGAGGAGACGGTGCGACGGGCGACGGCGCGAGTCGCTTCCATGGGCGTCGAGTTCCTGACGATCCATGCCAACCGCAAGGCCCTGACCGCCGCGGTGGAAGGGCGGGCCGGCTCGGCGCTCAAGTTGCTGGCCGTGACGGTGCTGACGAACTTCGACGACCATGATTTGCGTGAGATGGGGATTCAGCGAAGCATCCAGGATCTGGTGACGGCTCGGGCCCTGCTCGCTTCGGAAATCGGGTGCGACGGCGTGATCGCATCCGGCAGGGAAGCGACCGCCATCAGACAGAAAGTCGGCCCTCGGTTTGCGATCGTGACACCGGGTGTTCGACCGGCGGGAAAGGGAACCGACGACCATGCCCGGGTGACGACTCCGTCTCAAGCGATTGCGGAGGGAGCGGATTATCTGGTGATAGGCCGTCCCATTCGAGACGCGGCCGATCCCCCCGCGGCCGTCGAAGCGATCGTCGCCGAAATGCAGGCGGCCTTCGACGCCCGCGGCTGACCTCGGTTGCGAGGCTCCGGCGCTCTTTGCTAAGATCGTCGCCTGCCGTGCACGATCCTTCGATCCTTCCTGGGATGGTGGATGTAGCTCAGTTGGTCAGAGCGCCGGATTGTGGATCCGGAGGTCGCGGGTTCGACACCCGTCATCCACCCCACTTCGTTATTTCACCTGTTCTCGGCCTGACGGCGATCCAAGTCCATCGGCTTGGTCCGTTGCTCGCCGGGGAACAACAGCCGGGACTTAGAAGAACCTCTCTTGAGTCTGTGACTCCCTCACGCCATGAGCGGGAGGATTTTTCGCGAGGATGAGAGTATCCGTCGGTCTTATGAATCGTGATTCTTTCCGCCAAGCAAGCCGTGCTTGACATGCCAACCGCGCATCAGCTTGCGTTGTGGTCAAGAACCGTTCGTGGGCGGCAACAAGCGGATCGGCGCGGCGTTGGTTAACCATGCCGCTTTCAGCGCAACGCCTGACACCGTTGCTGGAGACATTTCACATCGAGAGCAGGTCTCAAACCAGGGCGCGATCTTATTGCTCTCGTTGTCGGCCATACTGATGTGATGTATAAAGGAGTCAACACGCTCCAGAGACAAACGGCCAATCTCCGCCGCACCCTCGACCTGCTGCTCCCACGGCTGCTGTCGGGGATGATTGCGGCCTAAACGTTTGTGAGGTAATGTCTTTCATGCTTTTCGAACGACAGCGCGTGATCCTCACGCTCCTGAACGCACTGGATGGTCCAATCGGGCGCTTGGATTTCCAGAAGCTCCTCTTTCTCTACACGAAGGAATATGAGGAAAGGCCAAGCTATGAGTTTGTGCCCTATCGCTTTGGGGGATTCTCCTTCACGTCTTACGCAGACAAGCGCCGCCTGATTGAGGCTGGTTTGTTGGAGGAAGACGAGCAGCACTGGCAACTGACCAAGGCGGGGCGGCAGGAAGCGATGCGGCGTCCGGTCTCACGGGAGCGGGTGACCAGATTTTGCCGGCAGCACGCTGGCTTGCGGGGCGACGCACTGATTGCCCAGATCTATCGACGATATCCGTACTATGCAACGCGGAGTGAAATCGTTGACAAGGTTCTGCCAGATGCGGAGTCTCGTCGGCGTGTCGCAGAGGCCGTTGTGGGTCGAGTGGGACCGGCGCTCTTGACGATCGGCTATGAAGGCAAATGTCTGGAAGGGTATCTCAACCAACTGTTGCAGGCCGGTGTCACACTGCTGTGTGATGTGCGGCGCAACCCATTGAGCCGGAAGTACGGGTTCTCCAAGTTCACCTTGAGCAAGACGTGCGAGGGGGTTGGGATACAGTATGAGCATCTGCCGGAGTTGGGCATTGATTCCGATAAGCGGCGACATCTTGAGACCCAACAAGACTATGACGCCCTGTTTTCGGTGTATGAGCGGGAGTATCTGCCGGGCCAACATGCCGCGCTGGATCGGATTCGGCGGTGGTTGCTGGATGACCAACAGCGAGTTGCGCTGACCTGTTTTGAAGAGCTGCCGCAGCAGTGTCATCGCCATTGTGTGGCCAAGGTGTTTGAGCGAAGCGGTGATAGGAGGTTCCGCCCGATCCACTTGTAAGCTTGAACAGTGATGCCGAAGGAACGTGTGCTTATCACGGTCAAAACCTATCCCACCCTGTCACGGAAGTATGGGGAGATGGTGTGCACTGCGGGGATTCGCGCCGATGGGTCGTGGGTGCGGCTCTACCCGGTTCCTTTCCGGCGGCTTGAAGAGGACGACCAGTACGCGAAGTTTGATTGGATTGAAGCCGAACTCGTGAGGAGCGGTTCCGATCCCAGGCCGGAGACGTATCGTCTCATGGACCCGAAGAACCTGCGTTGTGTCGACCATGTGGGGACTGACAAGAACTGGAGAGAGCGGCGTCAGCTACTACTGAAAGCCTCTCACGTGTATGAACGCCTCCAACCGCTGCTTGATGGCGCAAGAGCAAACACACTTTCCCTTGCTATCTTTAAGCCCGCACGAATTCTTGATTTCACTTGGGAAGAGTGCGAGCGTGACTGGGATACAGCCAAGGTTGACGCGATGCGTCAGGCTGCTTCCCAAGGCAATCTCTTTGAAGATGAAGCCTGGCGTGAGACATTCCAGTTGATGCCAAAGCTGCCGTACAACTTTTCCTATCGGTTTGCTGATGCTGATGGCCGAGAAAGTGAACTTCAGGTGCTTGATTGGGAAACCGGCCAACTCTTCTGGAAATGCCTGAAATCCACACCCAATTCAGAGACTGCTGCATTGAAAAAAGTTCGTCAGAAATACCTCCATGAATTTTCTGGCCGTGATCTCCATTTTTTTCTAGGCACGCTGAAACAGTTTCATGGCTTCTCGCCAAATCCATGGGTCATTATCGGAGTCTTTCCGATTCCACACGAAAACCAGATGGATCTGCTCTAGCCCGTGTCTCATGCCTATTCAGAAGCTCTCGTTGAGCAGGTTGCGGCCAAGCTTCTTGGATGTGAGGGGTTGGCAGGAGGTGGGGAACTGGAGAATGTTCTGGCAGACAAAAGGGGATCGTGAAGGGTAATGAGAGGAGTTTTCGCGCTGTCAAAAAAGATAGAGCCGCCAGGCATTGCTGCCAAGCGGCACCGTAACTCCTTCCACACATGGGAGATGAGCTGTGCTCAGTATCGACGCATTCCATGGAAAATTCAAGCCCCACTTACTTCTAAGCAATGCTCAATACTCATAACCTCCGCCGCACCCGCGACCTGCTGCTCACGGGCTGGTGTCTGGGCAGGTTCCGCTAGCCGAACGGACGGTCTGAGCGGATACGGTGCTTACTTGCCCTTACTCGTGGCGTTGAGTAAATTATCTCAACGCATTGAGTAAATTGTCGACCATGTATGCCCGTCCGTACGGTACGATCCTCGCCCGTCGGCTTGCCGAGCGCCGCCGCTTCCTCCAGGTGATAGCCGGCCCTCGTCAGGTCGGCAAGACTACGCTGGTACGCCAGGTGGCTGAGAACTCCGGACTCGTGTTTCGCTACGCGAGCGCCGACGAGCCGACATTACGGGGTGGCGAGTGGATCGCGCAACAGTGGGAGGCGGCGCGGCTGGCGACCCGGGAGGCGGGTCGGGCCGGTGTCCTGCTCGTGCTCGACGAAATTCAGAAAATCACCGGCTGGTCCGAGACGGTGAAGCGCCTGTGGGATGCCGATAGCACAGCCGGCGTGCCGCTCAAAGTCGTCCTGCTCGGCTCGGCGCCGCTCCTCATTCAACGGGGACTCACCGAAAGCCTGGCCGGCCGCTT
>JAIWOH010000003.1 GCA_020216985.1 Nitrospira sp. | reverse complement strand
GCGGCCTTGCGACACGGCGGTCCCTGAGGCGACGATCATGATCTCCGCGTCGGTGTTTTCCGCCTCGATGAGGCCGTTCAGCCAATGAATTGCATGTTTGCGGGATCGTTCGACGGCCGCCCAGACTTCCTGCTGCCAACTCGCGTGCGTCGCGTAGCTGATGTAGTTGCTCTTCATGACGAAGGGGTCGCGCATCATTCGCACCGGCGGACATTCCATGTCCATGCAGGGAACCGGCGAGCGATAGGGGTCATAGGGCGGCAGGCACATGTCGGCCGGCGTCAACTGGACGACGTCTTTGGTGTGCGTCACGAAGAATCCGTCGCAACAGAGGGCCAAGGGCAAGTGGACGTCCGGTTCCTCCGACACGATGAACCCCTTGAGAATCCAATCAAAGAAGTCTTGCGCCGTCTCCGCGTGCCAGACCAACATGCCGGTGTTCAAGAGATACGAAATTTCCAACGTGTCCGGTTGGATCGACAGCGGCGAGTTGATGCCTCGGCAGGTGACGATCATCTGAATCGGCAACCGCGCGCCAGCCCACATGGGGAAATTTTCCATGGCGCGCATGGTGCCGGGACCGGCCGTTGTAGTAAACACGCGCGCGCCGCCGAACGACGCGCCGGCGCATTGAGACATGACGGCAAATTCGCTCTCGCCGCGGAAGTAATCGCCCACGTAGCCTTCCGCAAACAATTCTCCGATCAACGCGGCCGCCTCGGATTGCGGTGTGATCGGATACGCGATCATGACGTCGCAGCTCGCTCGGCGGATGGCCTCCTTGATGACCTCGGAGCCGGTGAAGAACGACGGCGTTCTCGGCGCTTCATTGAGCATTTTCCAGGGATCGGTATATGTCTGGCCCTTTTTATTTTGCGTTCCTATGAGAGACTTTGTTTCCGCCATGGGTCCAGCCTCCTTTTTCACGGATTAGGGCACACTCTCCCGGCAGCTTAATTCTTCGCGGCACTCAGGCGAGGTTGCACGGTTCCTTTCAGCCGCTTGACCGTTTCCGCGAGCTTCATGATTTTCTCGACGGAAGCGTCCCGGAACGACAGCATCGCGTCTTCATGACCGGCCTGGGCGCACATGGCGATCGTATAGCAAGAAGTTCCGCCGCGGATGATTTTCAACGACAAGTTGGCTTGATGACAGTGCACGCCGATGAACATGCAGCAGTCGATCTTGTTGTGCCAAATCGTCAGGTTCGGGTGGTTCGGATTGATTTCGATTTCGGGATTGATCTTGGGATACTTTGGCCGATAATCCGGCATCGGGATCAGCATCGGTTTTTGACCGGGCTGGACGCATTCTTTCAACGTCTCGAAGAGATGCCTGATCGCCGTCGCCTTTTTCGCCGCTTTTTCGTTCCACGCCCATAAGACCAAGGGACCGGGAAAAATCGTGGGGACTTTGGCCATCAGGAATTGCCGTGCCGCCTCCTCGTAGGCCTGATCCTCTGGCACGATGACACCGTTAATGTGGGCTTCGCCTGGATTCGGTAATCGAATCCCCATGCTGGCCGCCGCCGGGGGAAGAAAGTGCTCAGGCCCTGGAAGAACACGGTACGCGCTCATCACCGCCTACACTCCTGAACTTAAGGTTAAGTGGATTTTGAACGATGCCATAGTTTCACTGACTCGTCGCACTGTATGCGTTCTTCTCATCTTTCTGCAACCTCACAGAGGGCCTACTATGGCGAGCTTTTGGGCTACCGGGCAATCGAGGTTTAGGCCTATGGAACTAATGTTTGAACGTCAGAGCGCTCTCAGCGCTCAAATAGCTAGCGCCGGAAAGCTGCTCCGTCATTATAGGTTTCCGTCTTTTAGGTTGTCAAATGATGCCGAGGTGGTGTGATCGAACACGAGTCGAAGCAGCTACGAGAAATTACCGCGCGCACCGCCGCGAGACCTCAACCTGACGGAAAAAGCCGCGCGGCTTGCGTTGTGTGGCGATGGGGACGGGGACGGACGTGATGGAAAAGGACGTCGTCCCCGTAGACATGTGGTTTCTATTTATTATTATGATGAAACAACCACCTCGATACGGCGGTTTTTTGCCCGTCCCTCCGGCGTGTCGTTTGCGGCGATGGGGTTGCCGTCTCCACGGCCTTCCGCCGAAACAGCGCCGTTGAAGCCGCCCTTTTGCAAAGCTTCGGCCGCGTTTCTGGCTCGAGCGTCCGACAATTCCTTGTTGGATGGGAACTTCTTCTGGAGCGCTCCGCGAATGGGAGTGGCGTCAGTGTGGCCGATCACCCGTACTTGTCTTTCAGGGAAGTCCTTGAGCACGGAGCCCACGCGCTTCAATGCGTCCTCTCCACCCGCCTGGAGCCGGTCTTGTCCCGGAGCAAACAGGAAAGTGGAGTTCAAGCTGATCGTAAGTCCCTCGTTAGCTGGGATGACCGACACCGTGCCCCGTGCGATCTCGGGTTGGAGAGCAAGGAGCAAATCCTTCTCCACCTTTGCCAAGTTCATCTGGTGTTGAAGGCGGGCTTGGCTTTCGGAAATGCGCGCAATCAGTTGGTTGGCGGTGGCGAGTTGGTCCTTCAGCGATTGGACTTCGGCCTTCAAATCGGCGATCTCGCGTTGCGCGTCCGCGACGCCATAGGGCGGCGCGGGCGGCTCACAGGGCCGCTGCCAATAGCCGTACCAGCCGTCGCGGCAGACGGCGTTGACTGCGACGAGGGCGGGGTTGAGATCCGCGCAGCCGGACAACAGGATCAAGCTCGTCCCGGCCGCGAACAAGTTGATGGTCAGAGACTTCATAGGACTCCCTCCAATTCAAGAACGATGGATCGTGGGGGCTTGGGGTGATGCCCTTGTCAGCCATGCGTCGTTTCGTATCGCGACGGCAAACTTTTTTGAGCCCCATTGTAAGAGCACTCGGAAGAGAGGCGCAAGACCCGGTGGGAAGGAGACTCTCATGGAGTCGGAAGCAGAATCGTTTGGGATGTCATGGTGCTTCCTCTGCCTGGCAGACGGGGGGGAATCTATACTAAATAAGCCATGGCAAAAACGACTTCAGACGCCTTTTCTTGTCCAAGCGGCCGGTCATGATGGTGTCTGTCGTGGCGCCTTGCAAGGATCGTATGTTCAGTATATACATAAATGGTGTTCGAGTGGGACCCGAAGAAGGCGACCGCCAACGAGGTCAAACATGGGATCTCGTTCGAAGAGGCCGGCACCGCATTCTTCGATCCGGGGGGGATCGATGGTGATGATCTTGAGCATTCGAGTGCGGAACCGCGCCGGTTGCGATTGGCGCGCTCGGCGGCGGGGAGCATCCTCGTCATAGCCTATACGCTGAGGAGTCGCGGCCATGAAAAGACTATCCGAATTATCAGTGCGCGGCTGGCGAACCGAAAAGAAAAAAAGGGCTACCAAGAAAAGGCGGATTGACTATTCGGACATTCCTCCATTGTCCAAGAAGCAATTGGCCTCCATGCGCCGTGTGGGGAGGCCGCCCTTGGGGGAGGAACCACGACGGCTCATTGCGATTCGGCTCGATGTGGGGGTGTTGCGGTGGGTGAAGTCGCTCGCAGCCAAGCGCCGCGTTCCCTATCAATCGCTCATTAACGAGTTGCTTGCGAGGGAGATGAGGAAAACCGGGTAGGTGAGTTTTAGATTCACCGCATCCGTCGTGCGGTGGGCTTCACGCGCTGAACGTGGCGATGCCAGCCCAGAGCGGTAGTGAGAAAGACTCCCGACACCGGTTCTTGCTCCCTGGCCCTAATGAAGGGATGTATCAAGCACAACGGACTTCACTCTGATGGGATCCTTTGAAAGATCCGCTGCAGATGTAGCTAACGTCTCTCTTGTGTGTTCGATTGTCGGGCAGAGCCTCTCGGCCTGCTTCTTCCGATAATCACTATTAGCCCATTCCTTACAGTTAAACCAGCCTACCAGGTAGAGACCATGTTGACAGTGGTTGTCTTTCAGATACTGCCCAACCAGCTGATCCTTCATTGCATCATACAACTCAGGGTGCAGCATCCTTTGCATTCAATAATCACAGTGATCGAATCATACGAATCTCCTGAAGCGCTCCGAGTGACGGCATCAACATGAATATCGGTACGTTCTCTTCTGTGAATACGGACTTCCCTATTTAGTACAATGCCCCGCTGTTTAACCTCCTTGTCGAGATGAATCTTCACATAATCGGAGAAAGTGTTCTCATCCTTTGGCTTGGCAGCAGATTTGGAAACATTGTCCCAGAGGAATTGAGCTTCCGGTGTCTCCCCCTGTAGCAGGGTTTGCCACCGTTCCAAGGCCTCGACCAGCACCTGCATCAGTTGATCTCCACTCTGGACCAAACGCGACTCACGGTCAGCGGCGAGTTTAATGATTTCCTGAGGCCGAGGCGGGAGCCATGTAGCCCTACGAGTTTGTGCTTGCGCATCCACGAGCACCCACTTGAGCCAGTCTAGCTCAGGAAGCTCTTGCTGGAGCCTCTTAATTGCATCGCAGGCGCGACTGCTACCGCGTTGCGTCAATAGCTGGATGATAGCGTTTCGCCACAAATCTACATATTCAAGAGGCCCAACCCAATGAGCTTCTCCCGCTGAGTGCTTAGGGGATTCAAAATGACGAGTCAGCCAGATATAAAGGTCAGCGAGTTGATCTTCTGTAAGCCGTCGCCCTATTGTCGCATAATCGTGATTGATGCCCTGGACCACTTGCTTGCCGAAACCTTCGTCCGCTTGGATGGCGGGCCACACGATCGACCAGCCAGCGTCCTTTGTATCGAGCAGTAAGGTTGTTGCTGCAGCAATGGCCAGCGATCTTTCTGGCTCCTTTGCAGGTGGCGGTGTGGGAACCAGCGAAGAGGCGAGGGAATGCGCCTCCATATTGTCATGCGACAATAATATGCTAAGTAAAGAGCTCAAGGATTGAGGCTTGAGATCGTTTCTCCTGGCGTACCGTAGAAGCAGAATCGCTATCTGTTCATCCCAGACCGCATTTAATTCTATGGCAGTGTGTATCCTCTCGCCTTTTCCAATTTCCTTTTCTATCAAGACCTTTGCTGTATCGAGCACGGCGAGTGGAGACTTGTGGTAGGCGAGCTTGAGTAATGCCTCCTTAACGGACCGATCGCTGTCGTTATTTAGAAATGGAAATGCAAGAATGATCGGACACCACTTCACCATCTGATCAGGTGGCAAGTTTTGCATGACTATGGGGCTAACCTTTTGGACTAAAGCGACGGCACTCCACTGTGACATTACGGACAAACTCCATTGTCGTGTCCCAACCCAATCAGGCGAAGGAGGCGTATCCAATCGAACATAGTTCTCTGCTGCCCGAACGATTCTTTCACGAGTCACTTCGTTGGCCGATACCCAGCCCGGCAGTTTCGTTACGTCCCATTCAAAACGCAAATCGTAGCCAGTGCTGGCTGACTCCAGAGTCAATTCGCGTGTCACCTTCCACCACGCAGATGGATTGTGGGTCTCACACTTCTCAAGGGCTCTGGCCAATCTTTCAGCAGGAGATGGACTAAGCGGCGGTCTGTCTCTTCGCCTCCGCCATGCTTCATCTTTTTCATGTCGGGCCTTTAGTTGTTGAGCCTGCGAAGAATTCAAACTTATCGGCTCCCAAATGCATTTAAACTTCTCCGCGATTACTGGGTGTTTCTTGCCAGCCTCGTAGATCGCGTCTAGCTGCTCTGGGGATTTGCGGTCGAACAGTCTAAAAAGGACATCGGCCACTACTTCCTCAATTGAGGTATTTTCATTGTGGTCTAAGAAGGAAATAAGCCAGTGGAAATCATTCGAGTGAACAATTGCTGGGTGACTGAATAAGAGCCATGAGCCGTCAGTTTCAGGGGGCTCCGCAAGGGTTAAAAGGACCGCTTTAAGCAGCCGACGCCTTTTATCTTGCTGAAAAATGAGTTGGTCGGTCTTGTCGAGTTCGCCTTTTATTATTTCATCATGCTGCTTCAACCTCGACGCCACAAATTTGGCGAGTGCTTCGGTCACCCCCAGCTTATCCAGGTTTTCCCATGCTTTGATCACAATACCGTCCATGAGTGACTCAAGAGAGAGATCCATCTCATGTCGTGGCTGTGAAAGATTGCTGATGAATTGAAGGGCCGTGACTAGATCCTCTGGAGGGAGGTCTCTAGCCAACTCGGACGACAGAAATGCTCTATAAGCCCCAACAAATCCTTCACTTTGTGGCGGTTTAAGAAGCGGGAACAACTCTGAGGCTGTAAGATGGGATGGCCAAAGGGCTCTAAGAACGCTGCCTCGGAGTTCGTCTTGTCGGTCGTCGGGTATTTCAGCCGCGAGGAGTGGTTTTAGTTTTGCTTTTGTTGCGTCATCACCGATTCTTCCAATCGCATAAGCGGCTTGGACACGAATTGCCAGGGCGTCGGAGGGATCAAGAACGACCGTTGAAAGATCGTCGTTGAGACTTTTGATATTGCAAGACTCCGCAATGTCAATCGCCGTTCGACGGACAATTACTCCTTTTCTTTTATCGATAATGTAGGGACGAAGCTGGTTCGCTATTCCTGGATGATGCAAATTCTTGTAGTGCTGACGATCGCGATCATAGGACTGTTCCTTGTCGTAAAGGCGCAGCAACGCTTCGACTAATTCAGCACGTTGTCGAGAATCTCCGGTGGCAACATCGCTCCTTAAGAGCAAATCTGGTTCAGCTTGTACAATGGTCTGGAATATTTCTGGGACCATCCCTGCCAGCCATGCCGTCGTCTCACCCAATTGAGGAATAAATTTCTCGCTGGGATCACCAGGATGAATGATCAGGCTTTTGATCTGAGCGACCGAAGCCTCGTGCTTCTTGAGATGCCAGGCGGCTAGAAATTCTGCATAGGTCTGATGTCCCCAACCAACACGATTGGGTCCTCGCGTAGAAAATAGGGCTGTGCTGAGTGTTTCTTTAAGCTCTTTTTCTGTTATTGCGAACCGCGCTCCGTTATCTGTTTCGTAGCCTCCTGACAGATCACGAAGAAGTATGTCTTCATCAGAGGACTCTGGTGGATCTATGCCAGCATAGATTGTATTCCGATTGCCAAAAACCATGCATGCTGCAATACGAGCAGCCACAGCCAATCGTTGATCTGGGGTTAGCAGCCCAGCTTCCCTTGCAGCAATGCGACTCTTACTCTTCTCGGCAACTAACTCGCGGCATCCTGCCAAATACAAATCAATCTGTGAGGTTGGAAGTCCCCCCTGCTTTTGAGAAAGCATGAGCAAAAACTTCAAAGTGACGGGCTTTATTGCAAATGGAACCGCCCCAGAAGATTCAAGTTGGTCGAGAAAGTCGTTGACATTCAAACCACTGGCTCTGGCTGATTCTTCGACATCGGCTTTTCTCAAGGGAGCCAGCACGTAATACTGCACGGCCTCCTGGCCCAACCATTCTGCAAGTTCTTCCTCAAGAAGGGTTGGCCATTCGATTGGCCTACACGCTATTCTGAGTTTTAATCGATCTGACGGCAGTCTCTTAAGTTGGTCTGCTAAGAGCGAAGCGAGAACTTTGATGGACAGTAATCCCTCGTCCAAGCTATCGAGAAAAAGATGTAGGGTATGCGTGCCCGCTAGCCAGTCCTTAAGGATGGGACTATCAAAGGTGTCGGCAATTAACCGTGTTTCGGTTTGGTAGGACCGAAGGTTGATGAACAAATGTCTGTCAGTTTGGTCATGTGGTGTGGATTTTAAGAACGACTCTTCCTCAGCGAGAACAGTTGACTTGCCCATCCCAGGATCGCCAAGTAAGACAAGTACCTTCGATTCATGGATTTTCGAGAGGGAAGTAATCTGTGGATTCGCAAACCTTCCGGTTTGCGAATGTGGATCAGGCAGGTAGCCTCCATCGGAGAGATTGAGGCTGGACCCCCTTGGATACCAAAACCGTTCCCAGTTAAACCGGATACCGCTCACAAACTTACCTTTTAGATTCAGATCATAAGCTCAGGGGCAGATTCAACCAATTCTGTGGGAACGGCAAGGACAAGAGGACAAGACAGAAAATAGCTTAAGGCCACGCCGCCCGCCGGTTTGTGCCGACGCCGAGGTCAACTTTCAACGGAACCACAGGTCAAGCTGCGCCCCGACCGTTTTGACCTCATGCTTCATCATCGGCCGGCTTATTTCTTAAAGATCAGTCTCGGCTCCGTCATGTCTCCCATCGAGACCGTCACGAGCTCCCATCCGGCGGCTCCGAACTCGTTCAGCTTGGTTTGCATATTTTGGGTGTCGGGAAGAACCTCGACGATTTTGTACTGAAACCGCTTCGGCTCCTGGGCCTTTGCCGCAAACGGCTGCCCCATAAGAAGCAGGATTCCCACTGCGCTGAGACTGAGGCCTGCGATCACCCATGCTATTGAAACACGTATATTCAGCATGTCTTGCCTCGCTTTGTTCTGAGTGATGGATAGGTTCATTCACCTGCGAACGATTGGTCGGCGAATGAACGAGTGTGAGTCGTCTCAAGCGAACGCCAAACGGCCTTTGGGTTCAGGAATGGGGCGGCCCAGTTCCTTGGCGGTTTCGATCCACTCCTGAATGACGGTCTCAACGTTCGCCAGCGCCTCTTGATAGGTAGTACCATCCGCTGCACAGCCCGCCAGTTCCGGTACTTCGGCGATGAACGCTTGATCATCCTTGCTCCAATAAATGATGATCTCGTACCTATTCATCAATATCACCTCCCAACTTGTATGCGAGAATAATCTGGCGTACTTGTTTGACCTGATATGGCTTGGCGTGGGACCCCTCGCGGCTGCAGATTGAGAATCTCTTTGACTCCCGT
Organism: Nitrospira sp.; assembly: GCA_020216985.1. Classification (GTDB taxonomy): domain Bacteria; phylum Nitrospirota; class Nitrospiria; order Nitrospirales; family Nitrospiraceae; genus Nitrospira_D. Next base: position 1,220 of record JAIWOH010000003.1, on the reverse strand, counting down.
CTTTGTGAAAATATGATGACTCCCTCGAATGCGTTCGTCGAACCCCAATTCTTCGAGCAAATGTCGTAGCCCGTCGAACGGAATATTTGTGTCGGATGTCCCTCGAAGGACACGCGCAAGTAGCTTGTCAGATCGTGTCATTCAAATCTCTAGGAACGAGGACACACCGCCCCTCGCTGGAAAATTCTAGAGTGGTCCTTTTGCCGTGTCAAAACTTCTCTTGCGGGAGCTAGGGATGCGCCGCCCGCCAGTTTTTGCCGACGCCGAGATCGACCTTCAAGGGAACCGAGAGACCGAGCTGTTGCCCCACCGCTTCCATCTCGTATTTCACCAGCCGCTTCGCTTCGTCCAAATCGTGATCCGGTACTTCGAAAATGAGTTCGTCGTGGACTTGCAGAATCATCTTCACGTGCGGCAGGTCCTGGTGAAGGGCTCGGTACACGTTGATCATGGCCACTTTGATCAGGTCCGCCGCTGAGCCTTGGATGGGACTGTTCACCGCCATGCGCTCGCCGAAGCCGCGTTGCGTCGGATCGTTGCTTTGCAGTTCGGGAATCGGTCGGCGGCGACCCAGAATGGTTGTGGTGTAGCCCTTTTCCCGCCCCTCGGCGATGTTGCGGTCCATCAACGCGCGCACGGCGGGAAATTTCTCGAAGAAGGTGTCGATATATTGTTTGGCCTCGGTCTGTGAGACACCGATGTTCTGCGACAGGCCGAATGGGCTGATGCCGTAGACGATGCCGAAGACGACGGTCTTGGCGGCGCGTCGCATCTCACGGGTGATCTGGCCGGCAGGCCGGTTGAAGATCTCCATGGCCGTCGCCATGTGGATGTCTTCCCCTTTGGCAAAGACGGCGAGCAAGCGGGGATCTTGAGACAAGTGGGCCAGGATGCGCGGTTCAATTTGGCTGTAGTCCGCGCAAAGCAGATGGTGGCCTTTGGGGGCGATGAAGGCCTCGCGGATGCGGAGACCGTACTCGCCCTTGACGGGAATGTTTTGCAGGTTGGGATCGGTGGAGGAGAGTCGTCCCGTGGCCGCGACGGTTTGGTTGAGCGAGGTATGCAACCGTTTGGTTTCCGGATGGATCAATTCGGGCAGGGCGTCCACATAGGTGGACTTGAGTTTGCTCAAACTGCGGTAGTTGAGGATTTGGGCCGGTAACTCATGCTGCGCGGCAAGCTGCGTGAGCGTGTCTTCGTCCGTGGAATAGCCGGTCTTG
>JAIWOH010000014.1 GCA_020216985.1 Nitrospira sp. | reverse complement strand
AGTCTTACTAAACCACCGGTTTTTCACCCGACCGCCTCTTTCCTGGCAAGAGGCGCAATTTCCTTGACTGTGCGGCAAAGGTCGCTAGTCTGTAATCTCCGCCTCTCGACCCGATAGAGGCGGCGATTAAGCGAAGTTGAATTGAGGTGCGGACGGATGGACCAGGAAATGGTATGCCCGCAGTGTTGGAGGGACCAAACGTTTCGCTCGCGTCCGCAATCGCTGCGGGAGTTGGCCGCGTCGTGGGTTCGGTTTGTTCCTTTTTTCTGTCGATCGTGCGGCCATCGTTTCTTGGCCTGGGCCGAAGTGAGAACGATCTTCGGGTCCATGCTCGATCGCCGGGAACATCTGCGCATTCCAGTGCGGCTGCGCCTATCGTTTTCGGGAGGACAAGTCCGCGGCGAGGGGACGGTGATCGACATGTCTCTCGGGGGGTGCAAAATAAAAAGTGATGCGCCCGTGGCCGTCGACGACATTTACTATTTGGAGATCGTCGTGAGCGAACAGGAGCCGCCGATCGAGGTGCCGGCGATCGTCCGCTCGGTCGGCGCGCGCGGCATCGCGTTCAAGTTTCTCCGAAAAGCCAGGGAAAACAAACGGCTTCTTTCGTTCATCCGTTCTCAGGCCGGTTCCACACCTTCGATTTCCCCCAAGACCGTCGGTCCATATAGAAGCGGTTGCTTCGGTCAGGAGGACTCTTGCTTGATCGGACAATCCGGTTGTGATGATCAGCAAGGCATGCGGGAGAAGCGGTACTCAATAAAATAGCCGTAAAGCCGATAGAGAGATAGCGTCGACTGGCGAGCGTTCGAACAACTAAATTGATAGACGGAGGGGGAGGGATCCATGTGGAAGCAAGAGAATACGGCCTACGCGGAAGACGGGATGACGTTGGATCGGAGGGTCACCACCGGCGGCAGGACGGCGTCGGCCGAGTCGGTGATCGCGTTCGTAGGAAAGGGCGTGGCCTTCAAGGGAGTCATTACCTATTCCGGGACGGTGCGGATCGACGGGGCTTTTGACGGAGAGATCCACGCCGACGGCGGTCTTGTGGTCGGGCCGGAAGCGGTGATTACGGCGAAGGTCACGGCCGGATCGGTGGTATCCGAGGGCACGATCACCGGTGACGTCCAGGCATCTGAGAGGGTCACTCTGCTGTCTCCCGCGGTGATGAACGGGAGCCTCAAGACGCCGTTGCTGTCCATCGAAGAAGGCGTGCGGATGAACGGGACGTTGGAAATGGCGGAGTCCGTTCAGAAAAGCGCTTCTCGCGAACATAAAGAGCACAAACTCTACCCCGTCGGACAACCTGCGCGGACGCCTCTGAAGCGGGAAGAAGACAGGCCGAACGGCGACGAAAACACGTAAGCGCTCGTCCGACGGCGGCTGCGGGTTCGTCGGCAACCCGCAGCCGGCACCGGTGCGAATCGTTACCGTCAACCCTGCCCATACTCTTTCAACAGTTTTTGCAGCTCTTCCGGAATAGGCATGGGCTTGAAGGGGGAGACCCGCGCCCCTCCGGTGTTGCCCACCGGAACCCAGAGCCACGTGAAGAGCAAAGACCCCGCGATTCTCACGATCTGGCCGGTGATTTCCACTGTATCACGCCGTTTCCAGCCCACCTTCAACATCTCCCAATGGGCTCTCGCATGGGGGAGGGTGAACGACTGGCCAAGAATGTGCGCCCGCTCCAGGTGAGCAAAGGCCTGGTCCAAACGGCCGGCGGCATTATCCTCTCTCGCGGCTGCCAACTCTCGCTCGTAGGCTTCTCGTAACACAGGGTGCATGGTTCAATTTCTTTTCCCGTATCCGTCGCCTTTCGCGACACGTTCATCTTGTCCCGGAGCCTGTGTGCTCCATAGGCCGCTGTCATGGTAGCATGTCGTCGTGGGTACGCAACAACAGGGAGCGCGGTGTGTCAAGGGAGGAGAACCACATGACTCATGGATGGCAGTGGAGATGCTGGCGGAAGGGGATATGCGGAATGGCGGTCGCCGGGGTGATGGCGCTGTCCGGCTGCGGATACAACGATTTGCAGGGGTTGGATGAAGATACCAAAGCGGCGTGGAGCGAGGTCGTCAACCAATATCAGCGGCGGGCCGATCTGATTCCCAATCTTGTGGCGACGGTAAAGGGGTACGCCGAGCATGAACGGGAAACGCTGGAAGCGGTCGTGAACGCCCGGTCCAAGGCCACCGCCACCCAGGTCACTCCCGAGATGTTGAAGGATCCGGCGGCGTTCGAGGAATTTCAAAAGGCGCAGGCCGGCCTTACCGCCGCGTTGGGCCGTCTCATTGCCATTGCCGAAAACTATCCCAACCTGAAGGCGGACCAAAACTTTCGAGACCTACAGAGCCAATTGGAAGGCACTGAAAATCGGATCGCCGTCGCACGCAAACGGTATATCGAAAAGGTCGCGGAGTACAACAAGATGGTCCGCTATTTTCCGACTAACTTGACGGCCAAATTTATTCTGCACATGGAAGAGAAGCCGAATTTCTCCGTGTCGGACGAAAGCGCCGTTGCCAAACCGCCGGACGTGAAGTTCTAAGCGCACGGTGAAGCTCGGAGTTCAAGCGGAAACGGTGAAAGAGCGGCCGACCATCCAGTTTTACCGAGGCGCCTTGTGGTCCGCTTTTTGGATCCTGCTTGCGACGGCCGTTCCTGCCTTGGGACTCGATGTGCCGGCCTTGACGGGCCGTGTCGTGGACCTGGCTCACGTCCTGCCTGCCTCGGCCAAAGAGTCGATCGAAGCCAAGCTGGCGGACCATGAGGCTAAGACGACCAATCAAGTCGCCGTGTTGCTTCTTCCCTCCCTGGAAGGCGAATCCCTTGAAGAATTTTCCCATCGCGTGGCGACGACGTGGCGACTGGGTGTCAAAGGCACCGACAACGGCGTGCTGCTCCTGATCGTCATGCGGGAGCGGAAGATCCGGATCGAAGTCGGCTATGGGCTGGAAGGTGACTTGACCGACGCACGATCGGCGCAAATCATCAGGAACGACATCGCGCCCCAATTTCGAGCCGGAAATTTCGCGGGCGGCGTCTCCGCCGGTGTTGACGCGATTCTCCGGACCATCGAGGGAACCTATCAAGCGCCTGAACGGGCAGTCCGGCCACAGGAGCCAGATGGCATCGGGTCGATCGGAACGGCCGTTCTCGTCGGTATTATGGTGGGAGTCGGCTTGATGGGGATCCATCGATTGGTTGGGTCGCTCGTCGGCGCCGGGATGTCGGCACTGCTGGCTCCTTGGGTGGTGCCGGCGTTGATCGCGGGGGCGATCACACTCGCGGTGCTCCTGGCCTTCTCCGCGGCCGGCGCCAGCGGAAGGGGCAGAAGGTATCAAGCGGCGGACGACTGGCTGTGGTACAGCAGTCGAGGCGGAGGCTGGCACGGCGGTTCATTCGGAGGCATGGGGGGAGGCATGGGCGGCGGGTTTCGAGGCGGAGGGGGTAATTTCGGAGGGGGCGGCGCCAGTGGAAACTGGTAAGGGGCTGAAATTGACGCCCGAGGAGCGGGAACTGATCACGTCGGCGGTCCGGCGGGCTGAAGAGAAGACCAACGCCGAAATCGTCCCCCTGATCGTGATTCGATCGGGACTGTACCGAGACGTGCAGTACCGGACCGGCTTGCTGATGGCGTTCTTCGTGTTGACGGGTCTGCTGACGATGGAACCTTGGTGGCTCCCCTGGGGCTGGTCCGCCTCGAACGCCGCCTGGCTCATGGTGGCCGTGATTGTCGGCTATGCAGGAGGAGCGTGGTTGGGAAAGTGGCCGCCTGTGATTCGGCTGATGACGTCGCGCGAGCGTATGGACCAAAAGGTGGTGTGGCGGGCCGAACGGGCCTTCGTCCAACATGTCCTGGCGCAAACCCGCGAGAGCACCGGTGTGCTGATCATGCTGTCGATATTAGAACGGTCTATCTACGTGTTACCGGATCGGTCGCTGGCCGATCTGGTACCGCCGGAACGATGGCGAGAAGTCGTCCAGGCGAGTATTCAGCACCTCCATGAAGGCCGGATCGTGGCGGGGCTGTGCGACGCGATCCAAGCCTGCGGGGCCGTGCTTGCGGAGGTGTGTCCCGGCAGGCCTGGTGACAATCCCAATGAATTGCCCGATCAATTGATCCAAGAGCCGTAGGCTGCGTCGTTCGCGCGCCAGCCCCGGCGCCGTTCACGCCGCGCAGGAAAAATCGTCGGACGATAGACGGTCTCTCGGTGTTCCGCTAAAATCCGCACCATGTCGCATCCCACCGCGGTTGTCTCTCCGTCGTCAAAACAAGACGAGCACCATTCGGTCGTGAGAGCCGCCGGGGTGATCGGCGTCGGCACCTTTGCAAGCCGGATTCTGGGCTTCATCCGAGACATGGTGCTGGCCCGGTTGTTCGGCGCCACTCCGGCCGCGGACGCCTTTTTCGTGGCGTTTCGGGTACCGAGCCTGCTCCGAGAACTGTTTGCCGAAGGGTCCATGTCCTCGGCTTTCATCCCGGTCTTCACGGAATACCGGACCAGCCGCGGCAAGCAGGAGGTGTGGGAACTGGCCAGCGCCGTCTTTACGACGCTCCTGACCGTGGTGACGCTGGTAACAATCCTGGGAATACTGGCCGCCCCCTGGCTGGTTCAGCTCCTTGCGCCCGGGTTTGAAGAGCATCCGGGCAAACTCGCGCTCACGACGTTGCTGGCCCGCATCATGTTTCCCTACCTGTTGTTTATCAGCCTGGCCGCGCTCGCGATGGGTATTTTGAATTCGGTGCGGGCCTTCGCCGCGCCGGCGTTTTCGCCGCTGTTTTTGAATCTTGCCATCATCGGCTGTTCTTTGGGCTTGTCTCCGTTGTTGGAAGAGCCGATCATCGGTGCGGCCATCGGGGTCACGGTAGGGGGAATGGCGCAATTTGCCATGCAACTGCCCAGCCTCAAGCGGCGGGAATTGTTGTTCGGCTTTCGGTTCAATCCGGCCCATCCCGGCCTGCGCCGCATCGGCCGATTGATGGTGCCGTCGCTGGTCGGCCTCTCGGTCACGCAAATCAATCTGACCGTGAGCACCGTGCTGGGCTCGTTCTTCAGCGGAGGGCCGACGTATTTGTTCTACGGCATGCGCTTGATTCAATTTCCGCTGGGTGTGTTCGGCGTGGCCCTGGGGATGGCCATTCTGCCGACCCTGTCCGCTCAGGCGGCGAGAGGAGCGCTCGACGAACTGTGGACGACGCTGGGGTTCGGCTTGCGCATGATTCTGTTTATCATGGTGCCGGCGATGGTGGGTCTGATCCTCCTGCGGGTGCCGATCGTGCATCTGTTCTTCGAACACGGCACGTTCACGGCCCATGATACGGCCGAGACGGCCTTGGCGGTGCTCTGCTACGCGGTCGGGTTGTGGGCCTTCGGCGGGGTCCGCATCATCGTCGCGGCGTTTTATTCCTTGCAAGACACCACAACGCCGGCCATCTCCGCCGCAATTGCGGTGGCGGCCAACATTCTGTTTTCGTTGGTTCTGATGTCGTTTCTCGGGGCGGCGGGGCTTGCGCTGGCGACGGCCCTCGCTTCCATGGTGAATGGAGGTATCCTGGTGACGGTGCTGAACAGGCGTCTGGGCGGCGTGGAATGGAGATCGGTCGGCCGTTCGTCGCTACGGGTGCTGGTGGCTTGTGTGCCGATGGTGCTCGTCTGTTGGTGGACGGCCGATGCCGATGTCTGGGGACGGCCGGACGACTGGGTGGTTAAGTCGTCGCTGCTGTTTATCGCCATTGCTCTTAGTGTCGGCGGTTACGTGACCGTGCACGCTCTGCTCCGGTCTGAAGAATTGGACGTGGTGCGGGACATGCTTCGCAGAAAGTTCGGCCGATGAACGGAATCAACGGCGGAGAAGAACGGCGCGGCCTCGTGTTTGATTCGCCATGGGGGTGGATGGGAGTGTCCGAGACGGTCAAAGGAATTGACATGATCGTGTTGCCCGGGAGAGCGAAGCGAGTCGTGGAGACGGCTCTCGGGGTGAGGGGTGTTCAAGGCCAAGAATCGGCGAGGCTCTCGTCGGCCAGGTCCCAACTGCTCGACTATCTGGCTGGAGAGAGAAAGACGTTCGATGTGCGGATTGATGACTCCTGTGGCACAATGTTTCAACGGCTGGTCTGGCGGGCGCTCCGCCGGATTCCCTACGGCGCGGTGCGGTCCTATCAATGGGTTGCCGACCGAGTCGGGGGGCATGCCTATGCTCGCGCCGTCGGGAACGCGGTGGGGGCCAATCCCTTGCCGATCGTCATTCCCTGCCATCGGGTTGTCGCGCATGACTGGTCGTTGGGCGGTTTTTCCGGTGGTCTGTCGATGAAGCGAAGATTGTTGGCGCTGGAGGGATCGTTGCCCCTGTTAAGGGTGCGATTGCCCCGCAGCGGGTCGTGACGACGACCCGTTTTGTCCGCCTGGCGCCGATGGAAGAAGATAGAGCGATCGGGGAATGGTTCGATGAAAGCCGTGATCCAACGTGTCGCGCACGCCTCGGTGACGGTCGAGGAGGCCGTTGTGGGGCGAATCGGGCAAGGCCTCATGGTCTTGCTGGGCGTCGCCAATGGCGACACGGAGGGGGATGGACGCTACATGGCCGAGAAGATCAGGACATTGCGTATTTTCCCTGATGAAGCGGGCAAGATGAACCGTTCACTGACGGATGTGGGCGGGGCCGTTCTGCTGGTGTCTCAGTTCACATTGCTGGGCAGTACGACGACCGGACGTCGTCCGAGCTTCGATGAGGCTGCGCCGCCCGATGAAGCCAGGCGATTATATGAGCTGGTTGCCGAAGAGTTGAAGAGGCAGGGAACGGTCGTCGAGACCGGGATCTTTGCCACGCACATGCGAGTGGCGTTGGTCAACGACGGACCGGTTACGTTCATTGTGGACAGCCGAGAAGCTCGTCGGTGAGGCTCCGCCGGTCTTGAGGGGCGGCGATCGCGAGGCGAAAGCCGATGGGTCGCCGCTGATTTGCTATAATGATAGCGACTACGTTATCCGAAAGAGGAAGAAGGGGAAGGTTGTTATGAGTGCTCAGGTTCCTCCACAGCATCCGCTCCGCCGGCTCTTCGTCTCGTTGACGGAAAAGAGTTTCGCCGAACGTCTCGGATGGCCTGATCTGAACGTGACGTCGTATCTCTCGAACATGCTGGTCGATTTCACCCATACCGATCGACTGTATAAAATTCGGAACCGACACGACCAACCCGTCGATACAGTCGTTGAGATGTTGTTTGAGTCCGAAGTGTTGTTGGAGGCGCAGTCGTTGGATCGCGAGCGGGACGTGCATCGCCATATCGGAGATTTCACTCTCTTCATGGCCGGACTGTTTCCCGAATACCTTCGCCGTCTCAAATCGGCGGGACTGATCTATCACAAGGATTTCCTTGTGGATTACGTGAAGACCGGAAAACGATCCTACGGTATCGTGGCCCGGATCGGGCTCTCCACCGCCGAGGGTGATCCCCCGTTGTTCCAAAAACTGTCGGAAAACTTCGAGCTCTGCGTCACCGGCCTGGGATTTGTTCGATCGGATCTTGATCGGATGCAGAATCCCGTCTATCAAAAAACCCGCGACTTGCTTCTGAATTGAAATCCGTAACTCCTTTGATTCTGGCCCACGGCGGCGCCGGCCGTCGAGCGATGAGCGACGCGCAAGGGGAGAACCTGCGGGCCGCCCTGGAAGTCGGCTACCATCTCTTGGAGCGTGGCGCGCCGGCGGCCGCCGCCGTGGAACAGGCTATTCGCGCTCTTGAGCGGAGCGGCCTTTTTAACGCGGGCCTGGGCGCCCGTCTTCAACTCGACGGGGCACGCCGGATGGATGCGTCGATTATGGAGGGACGAGAGTTGCGAGCCGGCGCCGTCGCCTCGATCGAAGGCATCGTGCATCCGATCACAGCTGCTCGCCTGGTCATGGAAGAAACGGATCACGTGTTGCTTGTGGGACCGATGGCGACGAGATTTGTGAAACATTTCAAGCTGGAGCGCAAGCGGAACCCCGCGCTGAAGCAGGTGTCATACGACATGATGCTCAAACGGGCGCGGCTTGCGCGCGATCGTGGCGGCACCGTCGGAGCCGTGGCGCTGGACTGTTGTGGGACAGTGGCGGCCGGTGCTTCCACTGGAGGGATCGCCCGTATGTTGCCGGGGCGAGTGGGCGATACGCCGTTGATCGGTTGCGGAGTCTATGCCGACAACCAGGCCGGAGCCGTATCGATGACCGGTATCGGAGAAGGGATCATCCGGCTGGTCGCGGCCAAAACGATCTGCGAGCAGTTGGAAAAGGGAGAAACACCGGCTTCAGCGGCGCGGCATGTGCTCAAGATGTTGGTGGCAAGAATTCAGGGCTCGGCCGGGGCGTTGGTGTTGGCGCCTGACGGCCGGTTTGCGATCGCGCACGTGACGCCTCACATGGCGGCCGGGTGGTGGAATGGAAAAGGGAAACCGGTCGTTGGAGATCGTTTTCGGTAAGCGGCCGGCTTGCGTTGCGTGCAGGAAAATCCCGCGCATGGCGCGGAGCGATCGAGCGCAGGAGCCGTTCACGGCCGATCCGGCCTTCCGCGAGGCGGAGGAGGCACGGATACGTGCCGGATGTCTCTGAGGATGCGCTGCTGCCGTTGCGTCAGGGCGGCGGTCTTTCTGAGAGGATCGTACCGTCGAGGGGAGGGGAGCATCGCCGCCAGCCAGGCCGCCTCGTCCTCGGTGAGATCGACGGCGGATTTGCCGAAATGATGGCGGGCCGCCGCTTCCGCTCCATAGACGCCTCGTCCCCACTCGGCCACGTTCAAGTAGATCTCCAGGATTCGTCTCTTGGTCAAGCGCCGTTCGAGCAGTCGCGTGATCAAGGCTTCCCGCACCTTTCGCAACAGAGACCGCTCGGATGAGAGGTACAGGTTTTTGGCGAGTTGTTGGGTGATGGTGCTCCCGCCCCGTTTCATCTCCCCGGCCTCGATATTATGAAGGGCGGCGTCTCGAATGCCTTCCCAATCGAATCCTTCGTGCGCAAAGAACGACGCGTCCTCGGCGGCGATCACCGCGCGTTGAAGGTACGGGGAGATGCGCTCAAGAGGAACCCAAACCCATTGTCTCGAAAGCGGACGTTTTTGTGGGGGGAGCTCCGCCAGGCGCCGTTCCATCAGCGCGGTCGATGACGGATTGGCGCGGGCCAGTTCGGACACGTCCGGCAACGTGATCAACCAAATAAGCGCCAGGCATCCGCCGGGAACGCCGACGATCAGCAGGCTCCAAGCGAGAAGGCGAGCGACAAAGCGGCGGCGAGTTGACTTAGGCATGAAGGGCTGCGTATGTGTAACTGGCGACGGCCGGCAAAACGGCGGGCGCTCCGCCTCGACCCCGCTCGGTGCTACGGTAACGCATGAAAATTCTCGCGGCTGAGTTTATCAAAAGTTGCGTCGATCCCGAACAGTTTCCGGCCGAGGATCGCCCCGAGATCGCCTTTGTGGGGCGATCGAACGTGGGCAAGTCTTCCTTGATCAATTCGCTGCTGAATCGCCGGGAGCTGGCGAAAGTCAGCCGCACTCCCGGCAAAACGAGATCCGTGAACGTGTTCGGGGTCTCGACGTCCGATCCCGATCTCGCACGGTTTTATCTGGTAGATCTGCCGGGATATGGATTCGCCAAGGTCTCGCGGTCGGTTCGGGTCCAGTGGGGGCCGCTGATCGAAACCTATCTGACCGAGCGGGCTTCATTGAAAGGCGTCGTCCTGCTGGTGGAGAGCCGCGTCGTCACCGACCAGGATCGCCAGACCCTTCTTTGGCTCCGCTCGATCGGGCGCCCCCCGCTCGTCGTGGCGACCAAGACCGATAAACTCAAACCGGCCGAGCGGGTGCGTGCGCTTCGCGAAATTCAGATGGAGTTGGGATTGACCGACGGAGAGGCGGTCATCCCATACTCATCGATGAGGGGGGACGGAAGAAATCTGGTATGGGGGAAGCTGCGCGACATGGTCAGAATTTGATTTCGATATAGGCCTTGTTTTTCAAGCC